>NZ_JBPGXU010000072.1:0-20289 GCF_056755675.1 Luteibacter sp. KNZ12-1A
AGATGTGTATAAGAGACAGGAACTACCCTTGCCGGCGTTGACCAGGTCTTCCTTCGTCACGCGGCCATCGCGGCCGGTGCCGGCGACCTTGGACGGGTCGATGTTTTCTTCCACGGCGACGCGGCGGCCGGCGGGGGAGAGTTCATCGACGCCCTTGGGTGCGGCCGGTGCGTCGGCCTTGGTGGCCTTCGGCGCTTCGGCGGCGGCGGGCGCGGCGGCCGGGGCGGGCGCGGCAGCGGCGGCGCCTTCCTCGATCACGGCGATCACCTGGCTGCTGGTGACCGTGGCGCCTTCCTCGAACTTGATTTCCTTCAACACGCCGTCGACCGGCGCCGGGACTTCGAGGACGACCTTGTCGGTCTCGAGGTCGAGCAGGTTCTCGTCGCGCTTGACCGCGTCACCGGCTTTCTTGTGCCAGGTGGCGATGAGCGCGTCGGAGACCGACTCGGGCAGGACCGGGACTTTGACTTCGATGGACATGCTTGTCTTACTCCGCTGCGTGATCGGTGCCGACCGGCGCGACCAGCGCCTGTTCGACGAGCGCCGCCTGTTCGGCGACATGGGTGTTGAGGTGACCCGCGGCCGGTGCCGGCGAACGAGCGCGTCCCGCGTAGGACAGGCTGTGCTTCGGCCCCACGCTGGCCTGCAGGTGGTGACGGATCTGGAACCAGGCGCCCTGGTTCATCGGTTCTTCCTGGCACCACACCACTTCCTTGGCGGAAGGGTACTTTTCCAGTTCGGCCGACACTTCCGGACGCGGGAACGGGTAGAGCTGCTCGACGCGGACGATGGCGACGTCGGTGAGCTGGCGCTTCTCGGCGTCCTCGAGCAGGTCGTAATAGACCTTGCCCGAGCAGAGCACCACGCGCTTGACCTTCTTCGGCTGCAGGTCGCGGTGCTCGCCGATCACCAGCTGGAACTTGCCGTTGGCCAGTTCGTCGAGCGAGGACACGGCCAGCTTGTGGCGCAGCAGCGACTTCGGCGTCATCACGATCAGCGGCTTGCGCACGGGGCGCACCTGCTGGCGGCGGATCATGTGGAAGGCCTGCGCCGGCGTGGTGGGCACGCAGACCTGCATGTTGTCCAGCGCGCACAGTTGCAGGAAGCGCTCCAGGCGGGCGGAGGAATGCTCCGGGCCCTGGCCTTCATAGCCGTGCGGGAGAAACAGCGCGAGGCCGCAGAGGCGGTCCCACTTGGCCTCGCCTGAGCTGATGAACTGGTCGATCACGACCTGGGCGCCGTTGGCGAAATCGCCGAACTGGCCTTCCCAGATGGTGAGCTGGTCCGGCGAGGTGGTGGCTTCGCCGTACTCGAAGGCCATCACGGCTTCTTCGGAAAGCAGCGAGTCGATGACTTCGACACGGGCGTCCGCACGCACCCTGGACAGCGGCATGTAGGTGTCGTCGCTCTTCTGGTCGTGCAGCACCGCATGGCGATGGAAGAACGTGCCGCGACCGGCGTCCTGGCCGACCACGCGAAGATCGTTGCCCTCGGCGATCAGCGTGCCGTAGGCGAGGTTCTCCGCGAAGCCCCAGTCGCCCGGAAGCTCGCCGGCGGCCATCTTGCGACGGTCTTCGTAGATCTTGGCGACACGCGGGTGAAGCGTGACATCCGACGGAACGTCGAGGATGACGTCGAGTACCTTGCCCAGCTGGTCGCGAGACACGCCCGTGTTCACTTCCATCGACAGCTTGTTCTTCTGGAAGCGGGTCCAGTCGACCGGAATGTCGCGGGTGGGGTTGGGATCGATCGCGATCAGCGGCTCGCCCTTTTCGAGGCGGGCGCGGTAATCGTCGAGCATCTTCTGGCCGTCGTCGGCGCCGATGACCGATTCCTTCACCAGCTGCTGCGCGTACAGGTCGCGCGTGGTGGGGCGCTTGCGGATGACCTGGTACATGAGCGGCTGCGTCGCGGCCGGCTCGTCGGCCTCGTTATGGCCGTGGCGGCGATAGCAGACGAGGTCGATGACCACGTCCTTCTTGAACTGCTTGCGGAACTCGTAGGCCAGGCGGGTGACCTGGATCACGGCTTCCGGGTCGTCGCCGTTCACGTGGAACACCGGCGCGTTGACCATCTTGGCCAGGTCGGTGCAGTACAGCGTGGAACGGGCGTCCTCGCGCTTGGACGTGGTGAAGCCGACCTGGTTGTTGACCACCATGTGCAGCGTGCCGCCGATGGCGAAGCCACGGGCCTGCGACATCTGCATGAGTTCCATGTTGACGCCCTGGCCCGCGAAGGCGGCGTCGCCATGGATCAGCACGGCGATCGACTTGTCGCGGGCGGTGTCGCGGCGTCGCGACTGGCGCGCGTGCACGGAACCGGCGACCACGGGGTTGACGATTTCCAGGTGCGACGGGTTGAAGGCGAGCGCGACGTGCACGCCGCCGTTCGGCGTCTTGACGTCGGCGGAGAAGCCCATGTGGTACTTCACGTCGCCGGAATGGATCGGGCTGTCGTCGTGCTCGAACTTGCCTTCGAACTCGTTGAAGAGCTGCGAGGGCGCCTTGCCGAGGATGTTCACCAGCACGTTGAGGCGGCCGCGATGGGCCATGCCGATGACGAGTTCCTTCACGCCGTTGTCGCCGGCCGCGCGGACCACGTCGTCGACCATCGGGATGAGGCTGTCGCCGCCTTCGAGCGAGAAGCGCTTCTGGCCGACGTACTTGGTGTGCAGGTAGCGTTCCAGGCCCTCGGCGGCGGTGAGCGCCTCCAGCACGCGGACCTTGGCGGCCTTCTGCAGCCCCGCGGACCCCGCGGCCTTTTCCAGCCGCGAATAGATCCAGGCGCGCTGGTCGTAATCGGAGATGTACATGAACTCGGCACCGATGGTGCCGGTGTAGATGTGCTTCAGCTTCGCGAGCAGGTCACGCAGCTTCATGCGCTGGCCGCCGCCGGCGAAGGTGCCCGCGTCGAATTCGGTGTCGAGGTCGGCGTCGGACAGGCCGTGGAAGGCGAGGCCGAGGTCGGGCGTGTCGATATCCGGAACGGTCAGGCCGAGCGGATCGAGCTGGGCGGCGATGTGACCGCGCGAGCGGTAGGCCGTGAGCAGGCGGAGTACCCCGGCCTGTTTCTGGGCGTAGGCGTTGTCGGCGGAGCCGGCAGCGGGCGCGGCGGCCGCGGTGCGGCGCTGCTTCTGCGCCGCCTCGATGCGGGCGATGGCGCCGGAATGGGCGATATCACCGGCCTCGCGGCCCTTGAAGGATTTGAAATACCCGTCCCATTCGGCCGGGACGGAGCCGGGATCGGCTAGCCAGGCTTCGTAGACTTGCTCTACGTAATCGGCGTTTCCGCCGGCGAGTTGGGAGGATTCGGAAAACTCGCGGATCAGGTTTGCGCTCACGTCACCACCGGCACACACGAAAAGGACGGGCTGCCGCGCGGCATGTGGGGAGCGCCTGCGGCATAAGAATCCGTTAATTATAGCCCCGGGCTGCTGCGCTGCGCCAACCCATTCATGCGCTTGCGGCGAAGGTCAGATCCCGAGTGGTCTTATCTGCCAGGCCGGCTCGGCCCGCTCCCAGACTTCGTCGAAATACGCCGTAAGACGAGAGGTCTCACCCGGTTCGTCGAGGGCGCCCCTCGCCTCGAAGCGCCCGGCCACGGGCCTGAACAGAAAGCCACCGGCGTGATCGGTGGTGAAGGCCGATCCGTAGCGCAGATGGGCCTCCTCGGTGGGCACGCGGACAGCGATCGCCGTGGGAAGGCGCTGGGCGAGGGCGAGCAGACGGTGACCATCGCGATGCCCACGCTCGGCGTCGTGGGTGAGGATGCGGATCTGCGCCTGCCGGCCGCTGGTGGCTACCCGGCGCAGTTCGACGTGCACGGGGTCGCTGTCGAGCACCCCGGGTTCCAGCAGGGGCAGGTAGATCGAGATCCGGTGGCGTGCGCCGGCCAGCAGGCGCAGGTGGGCGGCTTCGAGACCGGCACGGTCTTCCGCCGCCAGGATCGGGTCCACCCCGCCGTTCACCGGCGCCGGCCCTTGCGCACGCCGAGCAGGCCCTCGTTGACCAGGGCGAGCAGCACCTGTTTTTCCATCGCCGAAGGAAGGCGGTCGAAGGCGACTTCGCGCTCGGCGGCCAGGCGTTCGGCCAGCGCCGCCGGGCATTCATAGGCGTTACCGCTGACGAAGAGGGTGGCGTCCTTCTTCCCCTTGACCCAGGCGATCCGGGCATAGGGGTGGCGGACCAGGGTCGCGCCCCCGTCGAGGGCCTTGTCGAAGGCGGCTTCGGTGGTGGCCTTCGGCGGCGCGGCGGCGACCTGGGCGTTGCGATAGCGGGTGATGAAACGGCCGAACCAGTCGGCCAGCAGGTCGCGGTCGAGTGCCGCCGCGAAGGGCAGGGCCTGGCGCAGGCGGTTCAATGCGGCGGTGTCGATCTCGCCGGCGCGCTTCGCCGGGACGAGGTCGGGGTCGGCATAGCGCAGTTCCTCCGGCATCCGTTCGGCGAGGAAGTCGGCGAGGTCGCCGGTCAACTCGGCCTGCGAGGGCGCGCGCATGCCGATCGAGATCGTCATGCAGTTACCGATGGCCACGCCGTCGTGGGGCACGCCGGGCGGCAGGTAAAGCATGTCTCCCGGGCCGAGCAGCCATTCGTGGGTCGGCTCGAACACTTGCAGCTGCTTGAGTTCCACGTCGTTGCGGAAGTCGAGCGGTGCGTCCGGATCGTCGCTGATCGCCCAGTGGCGCTCGCCGATGCCTTGCAGCAGGAAGACGTCGTATTGGTCGACATGGGCGCCGACGCCGCCGCCATCCTCGGCATAGGAAATCATGATGTCGTCGAGGCGCCAGCTCGGCAGGAAGGCGAAGTGATCGAGCAGGGCGGCCACGTCGGCATCCCATTTGTCGACGTCCTGGACCAGCAGGGTCCAGTCGCGCTTGGGCGTCTTGCCGAATTCGGCTTCCTCGAACGGCCCGTTCTTCACCGTCCAGCGATCGCGCTTCTCGTCGTGGACGATGAGGCGGGCGAGCACGCCTTCCTCGCAGGCGAGGCCGGCGAGGTCGTCGGGTTCGATCGGCGCCTGGAAATCCGGAAAGGCGTTGCGGATGAGCAGCGGGCGCTTCTGCCAGTAATCGCGCAGGAACTGCGTGGCGCTCATGCCGAGCGGCTGGCTGGCGCTACCGCGCACTTCGATAGGGCGGGGCTGGCGGGGGGGGGTCTGGATGGCCATGCGCGGCATTGTAATGGCTGCAACCCGACCCCGGTGGCATCCCCTGATGGCCATGCCCTGGTGGGAGCCGAACCTGCCGGCGATGCTGTTGCCTGGTGAATCAAATAGCCCGGGCGAGCTTGTCGGCCAGGCCGATGTACGACGCGGGCGTCAATTCGGCGAGTGCTTTCTTGGCGTCGGTCGGGAGGTCGAGGCCATCGATGAAGGCGCGCATCGAATCCTTCGTGATGCCCTGGCCGCGCGTCAGCGCCTTGAGTTGCTCGTAGGGTTCCGGCAGGCCGAAGCGGCGCATCACCGTCTGCACGGCTTCGGCGAGCACTTCCCAGCTGGCGTCGAGGTCGGCGGCGATGCGTTCGGCGTTGACGTTGAGCTTGCCCAGTCCCTTCATCAGCGATTCCAGCGCGACCAGCGAATGGCCGAAGGCGGTGCCCAGGGCGCGCAGCACGGTGGAGTCGGTGAGGTCGCGCTGCCAGCGGCTGATCGGCAGCTTTTCCGCGAAGTGGCCGAGCAGGGCGTTGGCCAGGCCGAAGTTGCCTTCGGCGTTCTCGAAATCGATCGGGTTGACCTTGTGCGGCATGGTCGAGGAACCGACTTCGCCCGCTTTCAGCGCCTGGCGGAAATAGCCCAGCGAAATGTAGCCCCAGACGTCGCGGGCGAGGTCGATGAGGATGATGTTGATCCGGCGCAGCACGTCGGCGAACTCGGCGATGCCGTCGTGCGGTTCGATCTGCGTGGTGTACGGATTGAAGACCAGGCCCAGGCCGTCGACGAAACCGGCCGCGAGCGCGGGCCAGTCCACGCAGGGATACGAGATGACGTGCGCGTTGTAGTTGCCGACCGCACCGTTGATCTTGCCCGGGATCTCGATGGCGACGAGCTGGCGGCGCTGGCGCTCCAGGCGGGCGACCACGTTGGCGATCTCCTTGCCCATGGTGCTGGGCGAGGCGGTCTGGCCGTGCGTACGCGACAGCAGCGACAGGCCCGCGTGCTGGTGGGCGAGGGCGCGAAGCGTCGCGATGACCTGGTCCAGCGCGGGGAGCAGCACCGATTCGCGCGCATCGCGCAACATCAGCGAGTAGGCGAGGTTGTTGATGTCCTCGCTGGTGCAGGCGAAGTGGACGAACTCCTTGGCCTGGGCGAGGGCGGGATCGTTGCCGATCTTTTCCTTGATGAAGTATTCGACCGCCTTGACGTCGTGGTTCGTGGTGGCTTCGATCGTCTTGATCCGTTCGCCGTCTTCCACCGAGAAGTCGTCGGCGATGGCCAGCAGGCGCGTGACCGCCCCGGCGGGAAAGGCAGGCAGTTCGACGATGCCGGGGTGCGCGGCGAGGGCCAGCAGCCAGTGGATTTCCACGTGCACCCGGCGATGCATCAGGCCGAACTCGCTGAAGATCGGGCGCAGCGAACCCACTTTCGCGGCATAGCGGCCGTCCAGGGGCGAGAGGGCGGTCAGCGTGGCGTGGGACATGGTCGTTCCTGGAGGCGTGGCGGGTGCAGCCGGCGATTATAGCGCCCCATGGCCGACAGGGTCGGCTCCCACCAAGCCGGCTGGGTAGCAAGGCGGCGGGGGCACGCCCCCATCCTACAAAACGACTCGATGCGGCCTTACTGTATGCAAGTCCCCCACCGGAGTTCCCGCATGAGCAAGTTCCGCACAGAACGCGACAGCATGGGCGAGTTGAAGGTACCGGCCAAGGCGCTCTATGGCGCGCAGACCCAGCGCGCGGTGGATAACTTTCCCGTGTCCGGGCTGACCATGCCGCGCGAATTCATCCGGGCGCTCGGCCTCATCAAGTCGGCCGCGGCCGAAGCCAACGTCAAGCTCGGCCACCTGGACAAGGCCTCGGCCAAGGCCATCCGCGCCGCGGCCGGAAAGGTCGCCGCCGGCGAGGTCGACGAACACTTCCCCATCGATGTCTTCCAGACCGGCTCGGGCACCAGTTCCAACATGAACGCCAACGAGGTGATCGCCCACCTCGCCGAGGCCGCCGGCAGCAAGGTGCATCCGAACGATCATGTGAACGCCGGGCAGAGCTCCAACGACGTGATTCCCACCGCCATCCTGGTGAGCGCCACGCTGGCCACGAGCGAGAAGTTGCTGCCGGCCCTCAAGCACCTGCGCAAGACGATCGACGCCCGCGCCAGGGAATTGAAGAAGGTCGTCAAGACGGGACGCACCCACCTGATGGACGCGATGCCGATCACCTTCGGCCAGGAACTGTCCGGCTGGTCGGCGCAGATGGGCGACGCGGCCGAACGCATCACGGACACGCTCAAGCGCACCCGGCGCTTGCCGCAAGGCGGCAGCGCCGTGGGTACGGGTATCAATGCCGACCCGAAGTTCGGCCCCACGGTCGCGGCCGAACTGTCGAAGTTGACGGGAGTCAGGTTCGAATCGGCGGATAACTATTTCGCGGGAATGGCCGCGCAGGACGCTCCGGTGGAACTCTCCGGCCAGCTCCGCGCGCTGGCGGTCGGCGTGATGAAGATCGCCAACGACCTGCGCTGGATGAATTCAGGTCCGCTGGCGGGCCTGGGTGAGATCGAGCTGCCGGCGTTGCAACCGGGGTCGTCGATCATGCCGGGCAAGGTCAACCCCGTGATTCCCGAGGCGGCCGCCATGGTCGCCGCCCAGGTGATCGGCAACGACGCGACGATCGCGGTGGCGGGGCAGTCGGGCAATTTCCAGCTCAACGTGATGCTCCCCGTGATCGCGTACAACCTGTTGCAGTCGATCGAGATCCTCGCCAACGTCGTCACGCTGCTCGCGGACAAGGCGATCGCCGGCTTCAAGGTCAACGAAGAACATATCCGCGAGGCGTTGGACAAGAACCCGATCCTCGTCACCGCCCTCAATCCGGTGATCGGCTACGAGAAGGGCGCGGCCACCGCGAAGCAGGCATACAAGGAGAAGCGCCCCATCATGGACGTGGCGCTGGAAACCACGGGCTTGTCCAAGGCCGAACTGGCGAAGCTGCTCGACCCTGCCGCGTTGACCAAGGGCGGTATCCACGGCGGTGGCGGCGGCGGCGGCTGAGCACGGGCCACCTAGGCGGCGAATCCTTGCAGGCCCTGCTCGATTCGCCGCAGCTTGTCGGGATTCCGCTGCACGTGGATGCTGAGGATCTTCTCGCCGTCCGTCACAAAGGTCTGCGCGGATTCCAACTGGCCTTCGATATAGCGCAGGAAGGCCCATTCGCCGTTGATGCGCGTCAGCCGTACTTCCACGGCGGCGCCGTAACGCAGATGCGAGGCATAGAAGAGCTGCGCGATGCGCTGGCCGCCGAGCATGGGCTTGGGGAAGCTGGTGACCTTGCCGCCACCGTCGCCGCTGAGGTCGGCATCCACGGCGAGCATGGAGCGGATGGCCGGGAAGTCGCCGTTCGCCAACGCCTCCGCGAAGCGCCGCATGAGCGCGAGGTGCGCCTCGCGCGGTGCCGCGTGGCGGGGGCGCTCGTCGCGCAGCTGGTCCTTCGCGCGGTGCACGAGCTGGCGGCACGCCGCTTCGCTCTTGCCGATGGTGCCCGCGATCTCGGCGTAATCGATATCGAAGACTTCGCGCAGCAGGAAGGCGGCGCGGGCTTCGGGGGATAGCCGTTCCAGTAGCAGCAGGAAGGCGACGGACACGTCGCCCGCCAGTTCCTGCACGTCCTCGGGCGAGGCGCCATGGTCGGTGAGGACGGGCTCGGGCAGCCAGATGCCGACGTATTCCTCGCGCCGGACCTTCGCCGCCCTGAGCCGGTCGATCGCGCGACGCGTGGTGGCGGCGACCAGCCACGCCTCCGCGTTCTCGATAGCCGCGTGCTCGGCGGCGTTCCAGCTGAGCCAGATGTCCTGGACCACGTCCTCGGACTCGGCCACCGAACCGAGCATGCGGTAAGCGATCCCGTGCAGGCGAGGCCGCAAGGCGGAGAAGGTGGCCGTGGCGTCGTTCATACCCATGGAGACGATCTTGCCAGTTCCCCTGTGACAGGTCCTTGCAGAATCGTCTCACACGGCGGTTTTTCGTCTCAGTGGACGATGGTCAGCACCGGATTCTTCTTGTCCTTCAACAGGAACACGACGAACCTGGCCGGCGCGGTCTTGCTGGCGTTGCGGCCGATCGTGTGCACATCGTCCGGGCCCTCATAGAAGGTATCGCCCGCCTTGAGCGTCTGCTCGGGCTGTCCGCGCACGCCCATCACGATGCTTCCCTCCAGCACATAGACGACCGCATGGGCATCGTGGCGATGAACGGGGTCGACGGCGCCGGGCGGGTAATCGACGTTGATCAGGGTGATCTCCTTGCCAGGGTAGTCCTTCAGCGCCTTGCTCATGAGATCGGTGACGGTGGCCTGGGGTGCCCCGGCATCCTGGGCGAGTGCGAGGCCGGGCGAAAGGGCGAGCAGGAAGGCAAGTGTCTTGAAAATACGCATGGCGGGTTCCTCAGGCGGCGGTGGCGACGGGTTCGGAAAGGCCGGCCTTGTCGAGGCCCCAGGCCTTGTCCATCGTGCCGGGGACATTGCGGAAGGCCACGTTCATGCGGTTCCACGCATTGATGACCGCGACGACGAAGGTCAGGTCGGAGATTTCCTTTTCGGAAAGCTGGCCACGGACCCGCTCGTAGACGTCGTCCGCGACACCCTGCGCGGGAATCTGGGTGAGTGCTTCCGTCCAGGCCAGGCTGGCGCGTTCGCGCGGCGAGAACAGGTTCGATTCGCGCCAGACGGCGATGTGGTGCAGGCGCAGGGCGCGCTCGCCGTGGATGACCGCCTGCTTGACGTGCATGTCGACGCAGAACGCGCAGCCATTGATCTGCGAAGCGCGAATGTGGACCAGGTGGCGGATCGATTCTTCGATCGCGCACTTGGCCTCCGCCATGCTGAGTTCCATGAGCTTCCTGGTCAGCTCGGGCGATTGCTGCTGGTAATCGAGACGCTGGGTCATGGTGCTTCCTCATTCGGGAGTGATTACCGGCCGTAGCCTAGGTCCGCGTAACAGGCGGCCGGTAGGTCCGTGCGCGGGATCATCGTGTTGCGTGGCGTGCACCAATCGCGTGTCACAAACCGCCGGATGCCCACGTCTATGAAACATGGACCCGATCACTCGCACGTATGAATGGCTGCGCAGGCAGCTGTCGACACGACATACAGTCGATGCCGTGTGGGCGGGATTCCTGGATGCGCTCGACGAGCTGCCGGCAGAGGCCCGGGTCGCCTTCCTGATGAGTGACATCTTCGATGCGAGCATCGACGAGGTGGCCATGCTGCTGCGCAAGGACGCGGTGGCATGCCATGCCCTGGTCGAGTTGGCTCGCGCACACATACAAGCGGCCGGTCCACGCCGCGCCGTGGAATGAGGAACCTGCCCATGAGCCACTATCCATCGTCGCCGGTGGAGACCGTCGATACCCTCGCCACCTCGTTCTCCGCCAGCTATGCCGGTGTGATCGCTTTTATCGCCGTGGTGTCCGAGGGCAGTTTCGCCAGGGCCGCCGATCGCCTCGGCATCGGCCGCTCCGCCGTGAGCCGCAGCGTGCAGAAGCTCGAACAGCAAGTGGGCGCGCGGCTGTTTTCCCGAACCACTCGCAGCACCGCGCTCACCCGGGAAGGCGAGATCTTCTTCGAGAACTGCCATCCCGGCGTGGAACGCATCGCCCAGGCGCTGGACGACATGCGCGAACTTCGCGATGGGCCTCCGCGGGGACGCTTGCGTATCGGCGCGCCCGTCGGTTTTGGCCGCAACGTGGTGGCTCCGCTGTTGAAGCGCTTCCGGGACACGTTCCCCGAGATCGCGGTCGACCTGGCCCTGGACGATCATCCCCTCGACTTCACCGCCGACCGCGTGGACGTGTCGTTCCGCAACGGGCGGCTGGAGGACAGCCAGGTCATCGCCCGGCAGGTCGTCCCCATGCAGATGTTCGTGTGCGCCACGCCGGACTACCTGCGTGCCCGCGGCGCCATCGAACGGATCGAGGATCTGGCCTCGCATCGGGCCATCCATCTACGGTTGGCCTCGGGCCGTATCGGCGAATGGGAATTCAAGGTCGACGGCAGGCCATACAAGACCCTGCCGCCCGCCATGGACGCCTTCAACGATCCCGACCTGGTGTTGCAGGCGGTGCTGGACGGGAGGGGGATCGCCCAGCTCGCGGGGTACCAGGTATGCGCGCACCTCCGGGCCGGGCGCCTCGTCGCTTGCCTGCCGCAATACGCGCCCGACGACCGCGGCCACTACATCTGTTACCAGAGCCGGCAGCAGTTGCCTTCGCGCATCCGCGTGTTCATCGACTTCATGGTTCCCGCCATTCGCGCGCTGGACCTGGAGTGCGGCAGCACCCTGCCGATTGGTGCATCGACGGCAACATCGTGATCCCGCGCGCGGTCCTACCGGTACCCATGCCCGCCTCCTACGATCCAGTCACGTCAAAGCAAGATAGGTATCCCATCATGAAATTCCTGGTCATCGGCGGCTCCGGCCTCATCGGAAGCAAGGTCGTGCAGCGCCTGCGCGCAAAGGGCCACGAGGCGATCGCCGCATCGCCCTCGTCAGGCGTGAATACGCTCACCGGCGAAGGGCTGGACGAGGCCATGGCCGGCGTCGACACGGTCATCGACCTGGCCAATTCCCCCTCGTTCGAAGACAAGGCGGTACTGGATTTCTTCCAGACCTCCGGTCGCAACCTCGTCGCGGCGGAGCGGCGCGCGGGCATCGCCCACCATGTGGCCTTGTCGATCGTCGGCACCGACCGCGTCGCGGCCGCCGGCAGCGGCTACATGCGCGCAAAGGTCGCGCAGGAGACGATCGTCCGCGAATCGGGCGTGCCGTACACCATCATCCATTCCACGCAGTTCTTCGAGTTCCTGGCCGGCATCGCGAAGTCGGCCGCCGGCGGGGACACCATCACCTTGTCGACGGGCTATATCCAGCCCATCGCCTCGGACGACGTGGCCGATGCCGTGGCGAGGACCTCGCTGGGCAAGCCCGTCAACGGCGTGATCGAGATCGCCGGACCCGACAAGCTGCGCATGTCCGACCTGGTCGGCCGGTTCCTGTCGATCATCAACGATCCGCACCACGTGGTCGGCGACGCCAATGCGCCGTATTTCGGTGCCGTGCTCGCCGACGACAGCTTGTTGCCGGGGCCGGACGCGATGCTGGGCAAGATCGATTTCCATGCCTGGCTGAAGTCGTCCCAGTACGCCAGCTTCGCTTCCGCGGCCTGAATCGACGGATCCATCGTGAAACCGACGCCACCGCCGGTCTCGTTCCTCGACCGGTACGACAGAGACGATTTCGCTCCGTTGTACACGGGTACCGTCACGGTGACCGGCGGCGAAGCGGCGCATGGCCGCGCCTCGGGTGCCGCCCGCTCCAGCGACGGCAATCTCGACGTATCGCTGCGCCTGCCCCCGGAGATGGGCGGTCCCGGGGGAGGAAGCAATCCGGAACAGCTGTTCGCGGCGGGTTTCGCCGCCTGCTTCCATGGGGCGCTCTGCCTGCTGGCGATGCGCGAGCGCATCGCCGTTCCCGCCGACGCGGCGGTGACCGCCGCCGTGACCTTCGGCCGCGACCCGGCCGACGGCTTGTTCACGCTCGCCGCCCACGTGCGTATCGCTTTGCCCGGCGTGGCCCGTCACATCGCCGAGGCCCTGGTCCGCAACACCGAGCGCTTGTGTCCTTACGCGAAGATGGCGCGGCAGGGCATCGAGTGCGTCGTGCAACTGGCGGATTGATCGCGTAGAAACATTGCCTGTCACGCCAGGTATCTGATCCTGCGTCACATTTCCTTTGGCCCAGCCGGGTGGCCTACTACTCCGGCGTGGCCCATGAGGCTATGATCCGATCCGCGAGTGACCTCGAGGGGAGGATCGCCGCGAGGGCCGGGGTGACATCCTGGGCCGGGGAACGGGAAAGCATGGGGAAGGTCATCGAGTTTCTCGCGCGCGTCGGGAGTGACGCGTCGTTGCGGCACGCTTCGACGGACGCCGTCGATGCCGCCTTGCGGGATGCCGGTGTCGACGACGGTGATCTTCGTGATGCGTTCGGTGCGAAGGATGGCGATGCCGTTCGGTTGCTGCTCGGCCAGCGCGTGTATTTTTCCACGCAGATGCCGATAGGCCCCGAGCACGAGGAACAGGAGGATCCGCTCGATGGCGAGGATGAGGATGGAGACGGCGAGCCGGACGACACGGTCGCTTACATGCCGCCCACGGGCACGCACCGCTGAGGCCGTGAAGCGGAGCGCGTGGCGGCATGCGCTCGCGACACTGGCGGCTTGCCTGCTGGTGTTCGTCGCCGCGGTGCCTGCGGCAACGGTCGGAAATCCGTCGTCGCCCGAGGCGATCCTGGCGCGCGCGGACACGATCAAATCTACCGATTTCGCCGCCTTCGGCCACCTGATCGACGATCTCGCGCGATTCGAAGCGAAACTCGCGCCTGCCGAGCGGTGGAAACTGCGTTTCCTTCAAGGCTGGCGCGCCACGTGGGTGGGCGATTACGACGCCGGCAGGAAGGCCCTGGAGGACGTGGCGGACAACGCCAACGACAACGTCTTGCGGTTGCGCGCGACCGCGACACTGATCAACCTGCTCGGCATCGGCCACCGTTATCAGGACGCCTTCATACGGTTGAATCAATTGCAGGAACTGATGCCGTCGATTCGCGACCGGAAGGCACGTTTCCAGGCCCTGGGCGAGGCGTCGCAGTTGCTCAGTTCCGCCGGCCAGTTCGAGCAGGCCGAGGCATACGCCAAGGAAATGATGGAAAACCCGCCGCCTGGCGAGACCATCTGCAAGGGAGCCCAGCACCTGCTGCGCGCACGACGGGAGGCCAGCCGGCTCGAGATACTGGACCCGATGTACCTGCGTGCGGTCGAAACCTGCGACGCGGCGGGCGACGACGTGTTCGCCGAGAGCATGCGCTCGGACATCGCGGCGTTCCATCTCGCCCAGGGGCGTCCCGCCGAGGCGGTGAAGATACTCGCGGATACGCGCGACCGGGCGCGCGGGCTGAATTATCCGGCGTTGCTGGCGGAATACGATGCGACCCTCGCGCAGGCGTACCTCAAGCTGGGCGACCTGGCCAACGCGCGCCGCTTCGGCCTGTCCGCCGTGGCCGGTTCGATCCGTGACGAATTCACCGATCCGCGCCGGATGGGTTACGGCGTGCTTTACCAGGTGGAGCAGCAACTGGGCAACGCGGCGGCGGCCCTGGCGTACCACGAGAAATTCATGGCCGCCGACAAGGGCTATCTGGACGACGTGGGCGCACGCAGCCTGGCCTTCCAGATCGTCGACCAGCAGTTGCTCGCGCGCAAGGCGGAAGTCGAAGCACTGAACAAGCAGAACGAGATCCTTCGCCTTACCGGGGCGCTCGACCGCAAGGAAGTCGAGACGGGCCGTCTGTACATCTTCGTCCTGCTTGCTGGGCTGGGTGCGATCGCCTGGCTGGTGCTCTGGTTGCGCCGTTCCCAGTTGCGTTTCATGAAACTGGCGCGCCGCGACGGCCTCACCGGCATCTGCAATCGCGAGCACTTCGTCGAACAGGCGGAGCGGGTTCTGGCCTATGGCGCGCGCTCGGATCGCGGCGCGTGTCTCATCCTTTTCGATCTCGATCACTTCAAGAGCGTCAACGATACCTACGGTCATGCCGTCGGTGACGAGGTGCTGAAGCGCGCGGTGGATGTCTGCCGCCGCGCCTTGCATGCCTGCGATGTATTCGGCCGCCTGGGCGGCGAGGAGTTCGCGGTGCTGCTGCCCGATTGCAGTCCCGCGCAGGCGCGCGCACGCGCGGAGCAGCTGCGGCTGTCGATCGCGGCGACCTCGGCCACCCAGATCCGTCCGAACCTGGTGGTGACGGCGAGCTTCGGTATCGGCGGCACGATGCAGTGCGGCTTCGAGTTGCATCGCCTGCTGGTGGTGGCCGATGCGGCGCTTTACCGGGCGAAGCGGGCAGGCCGGAACTGCGTCTTCATGGGGGACACCGGTGACATTCCCGACTCGCCGTACCTGAGCGAGGCACGCGGCTAGGCAGTCCACCCGCCCAGGCAGCTCACCCGGTGGAACAAATCACCCGGTAGAAGAAGCCTACCCGCTGGAAGAAACCCATCTGGTGGAAGAAACCTACCTGGTAGAAGAAACCCGCCTGGTAGGAGAAACCTGGTGGGAGCCGACCTTGTCGGCGATCCCGCGGCAGCGGGCCAGGTCGCGGCAAGCACCCATCGCCGACAAAGTCGGCTCCCACAGGTCGGCTCCCACGGCCAGATTCCGGTTCCTGTCACCTGGCGGCAAGCTAAAAAAAAGGCCGCTTTCGCGGCCTTTCTTTCTAAACCCGTCGCAGCAATATCAGCGCTGACGAGCCTTGAAACGGGGGTTGCTCTTGCAGATCACGAACACTTTGCCGCGACGGCGAACGACTTTGCAGTCACGGTGACGCGACTTCGCGGACTTCAAAGAGGAAAGCACCTTCACGGCCAGCTCCTGAAACTTTACGGACAAGGAAAAACGGGATTGTAACGATCCGGCCGGCGTTACGCAAGCGCCGGGAAGCATTCGTCTTTCAGCCGAGCCCTAGCTTCGCCCGCGCCTCGCGGACGGTGCGCAGGAAACTCTCCAGCACAGGGGACGTATTGTCCGCGCGCGAGGCCACCGCGAGCAACAGATAGGCCTCCGGATCGTCCACCGGGACGAAGCTGACGCCATCCATGTGGACGGCCCGCAGCGAGGCCGGAACGAGGGCCACGCCCAGTCCCGCGGCCACGAGCGGGAGCAACGAAGGAATCTGCTGCGCTTCCTGGCGGACGTTGGGGCGGAAGCCGGCCTTGTTGGCGAGCAGGGTCAGCCGGTCGGTCAAGGTCGTGGCCTGGGCACGTGGCGGGGCGACGAATCGCTCTCCCGCCAGGGCTTCCATGCGCAGGCTGGCCTGCTTCGACAGGCGATGACGGGCGGGAAGGGCGATCACCAGCGGTTCGTGGTCGATCACCTCGACGTTCAGCTGGCGGGCGTTCGCTACGCCCTCGGGGTGCGCCCGTAGCAGTCCCACGTCGATCTGGCCGGAAAGGAGGGCGTCGTATTGGGCGCCGGTGAGCATCTCGCCGAGGTGCAGGCTCACTCCCGCCGCCGCGTGCGAAAAGCGCAGCAAGGTTTCCGGCAAGGCGGGATGGAAGGACACGGAAACCGCATAGGCCAGCCTGAGTTGGCCGGTGAAGCCGGCCGCGGCTTCCGCCACGACCGTCCGGGCGCTCTCCGCGCGGGAAAGGATCGCCTTGGCCTCGACCAGGAAGATCCGGCCAGGCTCGGTAAGGGCGACGCGGCGCCGGTTTCGGTCGAGCAAGCGCACGCCCAGGTCGGCTTCAAGTGACTGGATCTGCTGGGAAAGTGGCGGCTGGGAAATGTGCAGGCGCTGGGCGGCCTGGGTGAAGCTGAGGGTCTCGGCCACCTCGACGAAGTAACGCAGTTGGCGCAGGTCGAACATAGTCGTTTTTCGAATAAGTGGACACTGAAAGATATATTGGCCGGAATTTCCTAGGAAATCTATGATTCGTCTCGGCCTACCACCAACCCCTCCCCCTGGGTCGGTAGGTCCCTCGCCTCGCAGCGACGCTAACTACCGGCATCTGGCCTACCTCCCCCCCGAGGCCCATGCTGAGGCGTCTTCTGCGGGGCGACTTTCTTTGTGGCGTTCGGAAGTGTTGTGGGTGTTTGGGAGTAGGGGCGCCTATCGCCGACGAGGTCGGCTCCCACCAGAACCGGGCCAGTCCCCACCAATACCAAGCCGGTCCTCACCAGTACGGGCCAATTCCACTAGTACAGACCAGCTCCCACTAGTCGGGCCGGTTCCCACCAGCCTGGTGTTGCCCGGTGGGAGCCGACCCTGCCGGCGATGCTCTTGCTTCCTGTGGGAGCCGACTTGTCGGCGATGCCCTCAGAGCTTCGAAACAAACCCACACCCCGTGCCGGCCCTGATCGTCGCCTCGTCCACGCCGGGGGCCATCTCGATCAGTTCCAGCCCGCCAGGCGTCACGTCGAACACCGCCAGGTCGGTGATGATCCGGTCGACCACGCCCTTGCCGGTCAACGGCAGGGTGCATTCGGTGAGGATCTTCGGCGAACCGTCTTTCGCGGTGTGTTCCATCACCACCACGACGCGCTTCACCCCGGCGACGAGATCCATCGCCCCGCCCATGCCCTTGACCATCTTGCCGGGCACCATCCAGTTGGCGATGTCGCCCTCGCAGGTCACCTGCATCGCGCCCAGGATGGAGATATCCACGTGGCCGCCGCGAATCATCGCGAATGAATCCGCGCTGGAGAAGAACGATGCGCCGGCGCGGGCGGTCACCGTCTGCTTGCCGGCGTTGATCAGATCGGCGTCCACTTCGTCCTCGGTGGGGAAGGGGCCGATGCCGAGCAGGCCATTTTCCGATTGCAGCCAGACGTCGACACCGTCTGGCAGATGGTTGGCCACCAGCGTGGGCAGGCCGATGCCGAGGTTCACGTAGTCGCCGTCGGAGAGTTCCAGCGCGGCGCGCTGCGCCATCTGTTCACGGGTCCAGGCCATGGTCTTCTCCTTCAGGCGCGCACGGTGCGCTGTTCGATGCGCTTGGACGGCGCGGGATTGTGCACGATGCGGTCGACGTAGATGCCCGGGGTGTGGATCTGGTCCGGGTCGAGTTCGCCCACCTCCACCATGATCTCCACTTCGGCGATGCAGACCTTGCCGGCGGTGGCGACCATGGGATTGAAGTTGCGCGCGGTCTTGCGATAGACGAGGTTGCCCGAAGGGTCCGCCTTCCACGCCTTGACCAGTGCCACGTCGGCGACGATGGATCGCTCCATCACGTACATGTTGCCGTCGAATTCGCGCACTTCCTTGCCTTCGGCCACCTGGGTGCCGTAGCCGGTGCGGGTGAAGAACGCGGGGATGCCCGCGCCACCGGCGCGCAGCTTCTCGGCGAGCGTGCCCTGCGGAGTGAACTCCACCTCGAGTTCGCCGGCCAGGAACTGCCGCTCGAATTCCTTGTTCTCGCCGACGTAGGAGGAAACCATCTTGCGGATCTGGCGGGTCTGCAACAGCAGGCCCAGGCCCACGCCGTCGATGCCGGCGTTATTGGAGACCGCGGTGAGGCCGGTGACGCCGGAATCGCGCAGCGCCTCGATCAGGAGTTCGGGAATACCGCAGAGGCCGAAACCGCCCACGGCGACGGTCTGTCCGTCGGCGACCAGACCGGCCAGTGCCTCGCGAGCGGAGGCGACACGTTTGTCGCGCGAGTGCGACTTCACCTGGTTCATGCGTCATCGATTCCATCCGGACGGTCCCGCCGCCGGTTCGCCGCCCATGATAGCCGAGCACCGCCCCGCCCCGTGGTTGCCCTTTGGTCCAATCCCCCTTGCCGCCGGGTCGTCCTTCGTAACCCACACCCGATTCTTGCAAGCATCGGCACCATGAACGGGGATTTGATCGGAAGTCCTCCATCCTTATGTTCCTCGAAGCCCCCGAGCCCGGAGAATCCAACGTGAGCAAGCAGAAGATCGGTGTCGTCGGCATGGCCGTGATGGGCCGCAACCTCGCCTGGAACATCGAGAGCCGAGGTCATGCGGTATCCATCTTCAACCGGAGCAAGGAAAAGACCGACGAGGTCATGGCCCAGAGCCAGGGAAAGAAGCTGGTGCCCAGCTACAGCCTGGAGGATTTCGTCGACTCGCTCGAGAAACCGCGCCGCATCCTGCTCATGGTGCAGGCGGGCAAGGGCACCGACGCCGTGATCGAGCAATTGCGCCCCTTGTTGGACAAGGGCGACATCCTGATCGACGGCGGCAACACGTACTACAAGGACACCGTGCGTCGTGGCGAGGAATTGGCCAAGGATGGCTTGCATTTCATCGGCACCGGCGTCTCGGGTGGTGAGGAGGGCGCCCTGAAGGGGCCGTCGATCATGCCCGGCGGTCCGCGCGACGCCTACGACCTGGTCGCCCCCATCCTCACCGAGATCGCGGCCAAGGCACCCGACGGTGAGCCTTGCGTCGTCTACATCGGCCCGGGTGGCGCGGGTCATTACGTGAAAATGGTGCACAACGGCATCGAGTACGGCGACATGCAACTCATCGCGGAAAGCTATGCGGTGCTGAAGCATGTCGTGGGCCTCTCGAACGAGGAACTGGCCGACGTCTACCGTGAATGGAACGAGGGCGAACTGGACAGCTTCCTCATCGAGATCACCTCGAAGATCTTCCGCAAGAAGGACGACAAGAGCGGCAAGATGCTGGTGGACGTGATCCTCGACCGCGCCGCGCAGAAAGGCACCGGCAAGTGGACGAGCCAGAGCGCGCTCGACCTCGGCGTACCGCTCACCCTGATCACCGAGTCGGTGTTCGCCCGCGTCCTGTCGTCCATGAAGGAGGAGCGGGTCGAAGCCAGCAAGCGGCTGGCCGGCCCGAAAACGGAGGCGTTCCACGGCGACCGCAAGGCCTTCGTCGAATCGGTGCGGCGCGCCCTGTACATGAGCAAGATCATCTCCTACGCCCAGGGCTTCGCCCAACTGCGTGCGGCCTCGGACGAGAACCAGTGGAATCTCGACTACGGCGCGATCGCGAAGATCTTCCGTGCCGGCTGCATCATCCGCGCCCGTTTCCTGCAGAAGATCACCGACGCCTACCGGACCGATGGCGCGCTGAAGAACCTCCTGCTCGATCCGTACTTCCGCGACATCGCCCAGGAGTACCAGGCGGCCTTGCGCGAGGTCGTGGGCGAGGCGGTACGCGTGGGTGTGCCGGTGCCCGGCTTCTCCGCGGCCATCGCCTACTACGACAGTTATCGGGCGGAGACGTTGCCAGCGAACCTGATCCAGGCGCAGCGTGACTACTTCGGGGCGCATACCTTCGAACGCCTGGACGAGAAGGGCAGCTTCCACGCCGAATGGGTGGAATGACGGACTGAACGGCCTTCCGCCCGCCGTGCGCCGGGCGGAAGGCCCTCGGCGGACGTCGTAGGCGTGGACTTGCGACGCAGGTCAGCCGCCGGGTGCTGGCGCTGTAGGAACCCTCCCTTTAGAGTTGCCGGATCGGCAGCACACCAGGCGTCGGTGTATCGTGCCGTGTCCAACGAGGGAGTACGTTGTTTCATGTCTGTCTCTTATACACATCT
>NZ_JBPGXU010000073.1:0-19981 GCF_056755675.1 Luteibacter sp. KNZ12-1A
CGTGGCGTCGGAACGGATGCCGAGCGCGGCGCGGGTTTCGGGCGACACCGGCGCGGGGGCCGGGGCCGCCGTCGACTATCTCGTGACCCTGGGGCACCGCGAGATCGCCTTCATCGCCGGCCCCTCGTCGAGCCCGATCTGCGTCGATCGCGAGCAGGGTTACCACCTCGCGTTACAGCGAGCGAACATCGCCGTCGACCCCGCCCTTACCGCCGCCGGGGATTTCTCCATCGAAGCCGGCGAACGAGCCGTCGAGTTGTTCCTTTCGCAGGGCCTGTCCTTTAGCGCGGTTTTCTGCTCCAACGATGAAATGGCCATCGGCGCGATGCGCGCCCTGATCTCCCGTGGCCTGCGCATCCCGGAAGACGTCTCCGTCGTCGGCTTCGACGACATCCGCTTCGCCCGCTACACCTCGCCACCGTTGACCACCGTTTCCCAGCCGAAAAACGCGCTGGGACGCGAAGCCATGATGATGCTGATCGAGATACTCAACGACCCGGAGGTACCAACGCGCAAGCGGGTGTTGTCCGCCGAACTGGTGCTGCGGGGATCGACCGGGCCTTGTCGGCGCACGCGGCTGGCGGACGCCGACCAGTCCTAGAGGAACCAGCCTTCGCGATACTCACGACGCAGGAATTCGTTGGCTTCCGGCAGATTGGTGATGCGCATGTTCGGCGCGTCGTATTCGATCCTGCCACCTGCCCGGAGGGACACGACGCCTAGCAGCATGACTTCCGTCAGTCGCGCGGCGTACGCGAATGGCGACGATGCCTGACCCTTCCCCTTGCAGGCATCCACCCAGTTCATCTCGTGCGAGGTCCCGATGCGTGCGAATGTCCGGGGAGGCGTGCCCACCGAATCGTGCAACGATTGCGGCAGCAGCCGCGGGTTCGCACCGTATGTCTCGTGGATCAGCTTGCCCTTGTCACCGATATAGAGCACGCCGCCATCCTTGCTCATCTGTCCGGCTCCGAGCGCCTCCAGCCCGGGCGGCAGCAATGCGCCGTCGTACCAGGTGAGCCTCACCGGCGGCATGCCGCCGCGTGCAGGGAAGTCGTAGTAGGTCATCGTCGCCATGGGATAGGACGCCTTGTCGAACGGTGTCGACACGGTCTCCACGGACGTCGGAAAACCAAGGTCCAGCGACCAGAACGGCGAATCGATCAGATGGGCCCCCATGTCGCCGATGGCACCCACGCCCCAATCCACCCATCCGCGCCAGTTGAACGGGTGATAGAGGGGGTGGTATTCGACCACGGGGCCGGGACCGAGGAAGAGATCCCATGCGAGCCCCTGCGGCATCGGATAGTTGCCGGCCATGGCATTGGCGAGCCGATCCGTCACAGCATGCATGTCCCAGTTCGCGTCGCCCGGGTCAGGCCTGGCTTGCGGACGTGGAATGCCTTGCGGCCAGTAGGCAAGCGGGCGATTCGTCCATACATGGACTTCGCGCACATCGCCGATCGCCCCGGCCGCGATGTACTCGTTGATCAACCGGGCATCGTCGGTCGAATGCCCCTGGTTTCCCATCTGCGTGACGATCCGGGGATTCTCCTTCGCCTTCCTGGCCAGTTCCCGGGCTTCGTGAATCGACCAGGTGAGGGGCTTCTGCACGTAGACGTGCTTGCCAAGGCCCATCGCCGCGCTGGCGATCGTCGCATGCAGGTGGTCCGGCGTCGCGATGACCACCGCGTCGATGTCCTTTTGCTGCTCGAGCATCCTGCGGTAATCGGTATGGCGCCTGATCGAACCGAACTTGCGGGAAAGCAGCTTCGTATGCTCGATCTCGTCCTGCAGTTCCCGGCGCTCCGCCGCGGTTCGAGCCTTGTCGAGGCGTGCCTGCGTTTTCCCCAGGTCGCCGAACATCCTGCGAAAGGACTCATCCGTATAGCGCCAATCCACGTCGCACAGGGCGACGATGTTCTCGCCGGCCAGGGCGCGGATGTTGTGCGCGCCCATCCCACCGACGCCGATGCCGGCAATGTTCAACCGATCGCTGGGCGGCGTATGACCGGGCCCGCCCAGGACGTGGCGGGGCACGATCATCAACCCGGTCGCGGCGAGGGCCGTGCCAGCGAGGAAGTGACGGCGTGAGATCTTGAGGTCAGCCTGCGCATCTTCGGGCGTCTCCCCCGCGCCGTGGACCAGATTCTCTTTCTCGATCTTCGATTCGTCCGTCATGCGCTGCGTGAACCCCGGTACGGTGCGACTGTCAATACTAAACCGTCGTCGACAACGCAAGAAGGCGCCCGAAGGCGCCTCCTCGTGACCGCGATGGATCGTTCGATCAGTAGCGGTAGTGGTCCGGCTTGTACGGGCCTTCCACCGGCACGCCGATGTAGTCGGCCTGTTCCTGCGTGAGCACGGTCAGCTTCACGCCGATCTGTTCCAGGTGCAGGCGGGCGACTTCCTCGTCGAGCTTCTTCGGCAGGCGGTACACCGTCTTCTCGTAGGTGTCCTTGTTCTTCCACAGGTCGATCTGCGCCAGCGTCTGGTTGGAGAAGCTGTTCGACATGACGAAGCTCGGATGGCCGTGGGCACAGCCGAGGTTCACCAGGCGGCCTTCGGCGAGCATGTAGATGCTGTTGCCCTTGGCGAAGGTGTAGCGGTCGACCTGCGGCTTGATCGTCTCGCGGGTGACGTCCTTCGCCGCGTTCAGGCGGTCGATCTGGATCTCGTTGTCGAAATGGCCGATGTTGCAGACCAGGGCGTTGTTCTTCATCGCCGCCATGTGCTCCAGCGTGATGATGTCCTTGTTGCCCGTGGTGGTGACGTAGATGTCGCCGAGGCCGAGGGTCTCTTCGATCGTGGTGACCTGGAAGCCTTCCATCGCGGCTTGCAGGGCATTGATCGGGTCGATCTCGGTGACGATGACGCGGGCACCGAAGCCCTTCAGCGAATGAGCGCAGCCCTTGCCCACGTCGCCGTAGCCGCAGACGACGGCGACCTTGCCGGCGACCATCAGGTCGGTGGCGCGCTTGATGCCGTCGGCCAGCGATTCACGGCAGCCGTAGAGGTTGTCGAACTTGCTCTTGGTGACCGAATCGTTGACGTTGATCGCCGGGACCAGCAGCTTGCCGGCTTCGGCGAGCTGGTACAGGCGGTGCACGCCGGTGGTGGTCTCTTCGGAGACGCCGCGCCATTCGGCGGCGACCTTGGTCCAGAAACCCGGGCGCTCCTTGGCGACGCGCTTGAGCAGGTCCTTGATGACCTGTTCCTCGTGGTTGGCGCCCGGCGAGTTCGCCCAGTCCGAACCCTGCTCGAGTTCGAGACCCTTGTGGATGAGCAGGGTGGCGTCGCCGCCGTCGTCGACGATCAGCTGCGGGCCGAGTTCACCCGGGTGGGTCAGCATGTCGAGCGTGCAATCCCAGTATTCCTCCAGCGACTCGCCCTTCCAGGCGAACACCGGCAGGCCGCCGGCGGCCAGCGCCGCGGCGACGTCGTCCTGGGTGGAGAAGATGTTGCAGGAGGCCCAGCGGACCGACGCGCCCAGCTCGCGCAGGGTCTCGGCCAGCACGGCGGTTTCCTTTGTGACGTGCAGGGAGCCGGAGAGGCGCACGCCCTGCAGCGGCTTCTCCTTGGCATAACGGGCGCGGATCTGCATCAGGCCCGGCATTTCCTCTTCCGCCATGCGGATGCGGCGGCGGCCGAGGGCGGCCTGCGAGATATCGCGGACCTTGTAATCCTGGAAGGTGTCTTTGGTGACGGCGTTCATCTGGCGTAGCTCCGGAAATTCACGGGGGCGCCGTTTGGTGGGACGCCGCGCCGAGCCTGGCCTATGGGGACGTTCCCATGGTCGCAGCGCCCCTCGGCGGGCAAAACGGTCCGCAGATTGTATCGCGGAATCCGGATGCAGGGATGAACACATCTTTTTCGGTACTCTCAGGGTTTCGACGCCAACCGAGAGTCCCATGGAAGCCGCACGCGATCCCGAGTTCCTGCCCCACGATGGCCCCTTGCGCGAGGACGTGCGCCGCCTCGGCGCCCTGGTCGGCCAGATGCTGGCGGAACAGGGCGGCCAGGCCTTCTTCGAGCGCGTGGAACACGTGCGCACGGCGGCGATCCACCGCCGGCGCAGCGGAGCGGCCGTGGATGCGCTGGCCGAGTCGCTCACCGGCCTGGACGCGGCGGATGCCGAGGCGCTGGCCCGGGCCTTCGCCACCTACTTCCAGGCGGTGAACACCGCCGAGCGGGTCCATCGCATCCGACGCCGCCGCGACTACCAACGCGAGGGTGGGGCGCCGCAGCCGGAGTCGCTGGCGGCGGTGCTCGCCCTGTTGAAGAAGGATGGCGTCAGCCGCGACGAACTGGTCCGGCTGCTCGAACGGCTGGACGTGGAGCCGGTGTTCACCGCCCATCCGACGGAAGCCGTGCGCCGCTCGTTGCTTGAGAAAGAGCAGGAAATCGTCCGGGCGCTGGTCGATGAGTTCGATCCCACGCGAACACCGCAGGAGTTGCGCGACGACGATGCGCGCATCCTGATGGCGCTTTCCGCCGGATGGCAGACCGCCGAAGCCTCGCCGGTGCGGCCCAGCGTGCAGGATGAATTCGACCATGTCGGCTTCTACATCTCCCGGCCGATCTACCGCGTGCTGCCCGCCCTCTATGAGTCGCTGCAGCAGGCCATCGGGGAAACCTACGGCGAAGGCGTGACGATCCCGCGCCTGCTTCGCTTCGCCACCTGGGTGGGCGGCGACATGGACGGCAATCCCAACGTCAACGCGGACACCATCGCCGCCACCCTCGCGGCGCAGCGGACGCTGGTGCTCGAGCGTTACATGGAGGACGTCGCCGGCCTCGGCCGCCTGCTCAGCCAGACCGAGGACCGTGTCACGCTGGACGACAAGCTCCAGCGGCGCATCGAGGATTATCGCGAACGCCTTCCCGATGCGGCGGAACGCATCCGGCCCCGGCATGCCGACATGCCCTATCGCGGGTTCCTGACCTTCGTCGCCGCGCGCCTCGACGCCACGTTGCATGAAGGCCCCGAGGCCTATGCGTCGGCGGACGAGTTCATCGGTGACGTCGCACTGGTCGAGAAGAGCCTTGTCGAGCACGGCGGCGCGCATGCCGGTGCGTATGCGGTGAACCGCCTCCTGTGGCGCGCGCGCACGTTCGGATTCCATCTCGCGCGCCTGGACGTGCGCCAGGATGCGCGCGTCCATGACGAGGCACTGGCCGCGTTGCTCGGCGACGACGACTGGACCAACCGCGATACGGCGGCACGCGTGAAGACGCTGCGGCCCTACGCGGCGGGCGAGCGCAGTTTCGTCGCAGGCGACGATCACGAGGCGGCCGGGTTGCTGCGCGCGGTGTTTGCCACATTGGCCGATTCGCGCAAGCGCTATGGACCGGAAGCCACCGGGCTCTACATCATCAGCATGGCCGAGACCGCCGCGGACGTGCTCGCCGTGCTGGCGCTCGCGCGACGGGGTGGCCTGTTGGAGGACGGCCGCGTGCCGCTCGACATCGCGCCGCTGTTCGAGACCATCGACGACCTCGCCGGCGGTGCGGAAACGCTCCAGGCGTTGCTCGACGACCCCGTCTATCGCGCCCACCTCAAGGCGCGTGGCGACCGGCAGTGGGTGATGCTGGGCTATTCCGATAGTGGCAAGGATGGTGGAACCGTCGCCTCCAAGTGGAGCCTGCAGCGTGCGCAGGTGGAACTGCTCGACGTGGCCTCGAAGGCGGGCGTCCGCGTGGCCTTCTTCCATGGCCGCGGCGGCTCGGCGAGCCGTGGTGGATCGCGCATCACGCCTGCCTTGATGGCGTCGCCGCGCGGCTCCGTCGGCGGGGTGTTGCGTGTCACCGAGCAGGGCGAGGTGATCCATCGCAAGTACGGCATCCGCGCGCTCGCCGTGCGCAACCTGGAACAGACGCTCGGCGCCGTGATGCGCGCCTCGTTGCGGCCGCGCGAGGTCGAATCACGCGAGGCGGCGTGGAAGGAGACCATGGCGCGGCTTTCCGGGGAAAGCCGCAAGGCCTATCGCGCCTTCGTCGATACCGAGGGCTTCGTGGAGTACTTCCGTGGCGCCACGCCCATCGACGTGATCGAGCGCATGACGCTCGGCTCGCGTCCGGCGCGCCGGCGCAGCATGAAAGGCGTGGAAGACCTGCGCGCGATTCCCTGGGTGTTTTCCTGGACCCAGTGCCGCGCGGTGCTCACCGGCTGGTACGGGCTTGGCGCCGCGCTGGATACGGTGGCGAGGGAATGTGGCGAGGCGTCGCTGGTGCGCATGGCCAGCGACTGGCCCTTCTTTTCGACGATGCTGGACGACGTGGAAATGGTGCTGGCCAAGGCGGATATCGACATCGCCGAGGCCTTCTCCCGCCTGGCCGGCCCCTTGCACGAGCGCTTCTTCCCGATGATCCGCGAGGAGTTCGAGCGGACCGTCGCCTGGCTGCTGAAGCTCAAGGGCGCGAAGGAACTGCTGGCCGCCGAACCCCGGCTGGCCACCTCGATCCGCCTGCGCAACCCGTACGTGGACCCGATGAGCCTGCTCCAGGTCGACCTCCTGCGGCGCTGGCGCGCCACCGGTGGACAAGACGACGCCCTGCTCAGCGCCCTGGTCGCCTGTGTGAACGGCGTCTCACAAGGGCTCCAGAATACGGGTTGAGGGCTAAAGCCCCGCCCGGGCCTGCCGACATAACGGCCATGGGCACCCGTTCGGGGTGCTCCACCACTTCGGTAGGACTCCATGAAACAGAACAGCGACCGCGCCGGCCGGCGCGGGATGAGTGTCGGTGCGCGATTGACCCTGCTCGTCGTCGGCATCGTCGCCCTCGGCATCGCCTTGCTCACCGTCGTCGTCACGACCATGGCCTCGCGGGAGCTGGAGGCCAGGGCCCGCGAGGACCTCGCCCGTGGCAACCGGGCGATCATCGGCACGGTCAACACGTTCAGCGGCGCGCTGCTGGCCGAGTCCGACCGCTTCCTCGGCGTGTACAAGAGCTATTTCCCGGGCAAGTTCACAATCGACGACAAGCACCGCGTCACCATGGCGGGGCACACGGTGCCCCTGCTGCTGCACGACGGCAAGCCGTTGAACAACGACTTCACCCTGACCGACGAGTTTTCCGCGCGTGCGCACGTGGTGGCGACGCTGTTCGTCCGCGACGGGCCCGACTTCGTTCGTGTCACCACTTCGTTGAAGAAAGAGGACGGCTCGCGCGCCGTCGGAACCTCCATCGATCATGCCCATCCCGCTTTTCCCCTGCTGCTCACGGGCAAGTCGTACGGCGGCCCGGCCGTGCTGTTCGATCGCCCGTACATCACGCGCTACGAACCGATCAAGGACGAGGCGGGCAACGTGCTCGGCGTCTTCTTCGTCGGCGTGGAGATCGGCAAGGAGATGAAGTCGCTGCAGGACGAGATCGCCGCGATCCACATGGGCCGGAGCGGCTATTACTCCGTCGTCGATGCCAGCGCCGGAAAGCGCTATGGCACCCTCATCGTCGATCCGGCGATGAAGAGCGAGGCCGCGAAGGCACCCGGCGCCGCGCTCAAGATGCTCGACGTGGATGGCCAGCCGATCTTCGGCCGCATGCTGTCGGGCGGCAAGGGCGAGCTGCGCTATCGCGTCGATGTGGACGGCCGATCGGTGGACCGGCTGGCCGTCTATGCGACCGATCCGGCGTGGAACTGGCTCGTCGCGGGCACGGTGGACATGGACGACCTTTTCGGTCCGGTCCGGCACATGCGCCTCGTCGCCGCGGCGACCAGCATCGCATTGGTCATCGCCTTGTGCGTGTTCCTGTTCCTCGCGATACGCATGCGCATCACCCGGCCGCTGGCCGACGCCGTCGAGGCGGCGCGACGCCTCGCCGAGGGCGACCTCACGGCGCGGCTCGCTTCCGCGCGAGGCGACGAGATCGGCCAGTTGATGCGTTCCATCGATGGCATCGGTGACGGTCTTGGCGACATCGCACGCTCCGTGCGCAAGGCCGCGGCCAGCATGGCAGGCAGCACCTCGGAGATCGCGGCGGGCAATGCCGACCTGTCTTCACGCACGGAAACCCAGGCGCACGAGCTTCAGCTGACGGCGTCCAGCCTCGACCTGCTCACGCGCACGGTCCGCGACAACGCGGGCCACTCGGCGAGGGCGAGCGCGCTGGCGGCCGACGCGAGCGTGGCGGTTCAGCAGGAAGCGGGCGCGATGCAGGAGGCGGTCGAAGCGATGAACGGTATCCAGGCCTCGGCGCAGCGTATCGCCGATGTCATCGGCATCATCAACGGCATCGCCTTCCAGACGAATATCCTCGCGCTCAATGCCGCGGTGGAGGCGGCGCGGGCGGGTGAACAAGGCAAGGGTTTTGCCGTGGTGGCGGAAGAAGTGCGCCATCTCGCCCAGCGCAGCGCGTCGGCGGCGAAGGAAATCGAGTCGCTGATCACCGAATCGGTGGCCCAGGTGGACGCGGGGCACGGCCTGGTGACGGACGCGGGGCGCAACATGGAGACGGTACTGGGCCGCATCCGCGCCGTGGCGGACCTGATGGGCAACATCAGCCAGGCCTCGGGCGAACAGTCCGAACAGATCGGCCGGATCAACCATGCCGTCTCGCGGATGGACGACTCGACCCAGCAGAACTCGGCCCTGGTCGAAGAAGCGGCGGCCGCCGCGAAGAGCCTGGAAGACCAGGCCGCGGAACTGGCCCGCGTGGTCGAGGTGTTCCGGCTGTAAACGCCGACCGAGCCTTTGATCCCGAGCCTTTGGTGGGAGCCGACCCTGTCGGCGATGGGTTCCCTGGTGGGAGCCGACCTTGTCGGCGATCCCGCGGCAGCGGGCCAGGTTTCCGCACGCACCCATCGCCGACAAGGTCGGCTCCCACCAGGGTGAGGGCCTTACGGATCGGCTTATATCGCGTGGGCGTCGTCAGCCTTCCAGTTCTTCCCAGCGCGCGAACGCCACATCCAGTTCCGCCTGCAACCTGGCGAGTTCCTCGTTGCCGCGCGTGATCGTCGCGGCGTCCTGCTGGAAGTACTTCGGGTCGTTCATGGCGGTGGTACGGCGGGCGATCTCGGCCTCGAGTTCCTCCAGCTTCGCCGGCAGCGATTCAAGCTCGCGCTGCTCTTTGAAGGAGAGCTTTTTCCTTGGCGTGGCTGCGACGGGCGCGGCCACGGCCGCCGCCGCCGAGGCAGCAGTGGCGGCTTGCGCCGCCCCCGACGCGGACGACGCCTCGGATGCCGAAGACGAAGACCAGGCGGCCTTCGACCCGGCAGGTTTCGTGGTCGCGGCGGGCCTCTGCCGCAACCAGTCGCTGTAGCCGCCGATGTATTCGCCGACCACGCCATCGCCTTCGAGCACCAGGGTGCTGGTCACCACGTTGTCGATGAAGTCGCGGTCGTGCGACACCAGCAGCAGCGTGCCGGTGTATTCGTTCAGCAGTTCCTCGAGCAGTTCCAGTGTCTCGACGTCGAGGTCGTTGGTCGGTTCGTCCATCACCAGCAGGTTCGACGGCTGGGCGAACAGCTTCGCGAGGAGCAGGCGGTTGCGTTCGCCGCCGGAAAGCCGCGTGATAGGCGCGCGCGACCGTTCGGGCGAGAACAGGAAATCCTGCAGGTAGCCGACGATGTGTTTGCGCTGGCCGTTGAGCTCGATGTACTCACGGCCCTGGGCCACGTTGTCGAGGGCATTCAGGCGGTCGTCGAGCGTGGAGCGGTGCTGGTCGAAGTAAGCCACTTCCAGCCCCGTGCCCAGCGTGACTTCGCCTTCCTGAGGCTTGAGTTCGCCGAGCAGGATCTTCAGCAACGTGGACTTGCCCGCGCCATTCGGGCCCATGATGCCGACACGGTCGCCGCGCATGATCGTCGTGGAGATATCGCGCAGCAGCGTGCGGCCACCGTACGCCTGGGTGACGTGTTTCGCGTCGATCACCTTGCGTCCCGAGGATTGGGCCGTGGCGAGGGTGATCCTGGCATTGCCGGATTGTTCGCGTCGCTGGGCGCGCTCGTTGCGCATCGCCTTCAGCGCGCGCACGCGGCCTTCGTTTCGCGTGCGCCGCGCCTTGATGCCCTGGCGGATCCACACTTCTTCCTGGGCCAGCTTGCGGTCGAAATGTGCCTGTGCCTGGGCCTCGGCGTGCAGGCGTTCCTCGCGGCGGCGCAGGTAGTTGTCGTAGTCGCCGGGCCAGCTGGTGACCTGTCCGCGATCGATCTCGACGATACGCGTGGCCAGGGCACGCAGGAAGCTGCGGTCATGGGTGATAAAGACGATGCTGCCGGCGAAGCCCTTGAGGAAGGTTTCGAGCCAGGCGATGGCCTCGATGTCGAGGTGATTGGTCGGCTCGTCGAGCAGGAGCAGGTTCGGATCGCGCACGAGCGCCTGGCCAAGCAGGACGCGGCGCTTCATGCCGCCGGACAGTTCGGAGAAATCGGTGTCCGCCGGCAGCTCCAGGCGTTCGATCACCTGCTGCACGCGCGAATCGAGATCCCATGCGTTGTGGGCCTCGATCTGCGACTGCACGTCGCCGAGCGCGTCCATGTCGCCCGTCTCCAGCAGATGGTGATAGCGCGCGAGCAGGTGGCCCAGTTCGCCCAGGCCGTCGGCCACCACGTCGAAGACGCTGCCGGACGTATCCTGCGGCACTTCCTGCGTGAGGCGCGCGATGCGTGTGCCTCCTTGAAGGCGGATCTCGCCATCGTCCGGATGCAGTTCCCCGGCGATGAGCTTCATCAGCGTCGATTTGCCGGCGCCATTGCGCCCGACGACGCAGACACGTTCGCCGGCATCGAGGGAAAGGTCGACCTGTTCGAGCAGGAGCGGGCCGCCGACGCTGAAGTCGACGTTGAGGAGTTGGATAAGGGACATCCGGATATTGTACCCGGTGGCGCCCCGTCACCTCATGACACCGGCGTATCCACCCGGTAGCGCGTGTGCTGGCGCCATACCGCGCCGGGACGAAGGATCGCGCCTTCCGCATCCGGGCCGTTGACCTGGTCGGGAAAGGCCTGGGTCTCGAGCGCGAAGCCGGCGAACGGACCGTAGGCGTCGCCGTTTCGCGACGGTTGCCCGGTGAGTTTCTGCCCGCTGTAGAACTGCAGGCCGGGGCGGTCGCTCTCGACGGTGAGACGGCGCCCGCTGGATGGTTCCACGATTTCCGCGACCACGCGTGGCGCCTGGGCCGCGGGTTGACGCGGGACATAGCAATGGTCGAAGCCGCCCACCATCTGCAATTGCGGGTCGGGCCAGTGCAGGCGCGAGCCGATCGGCGCCGCCTCGCGGAAATCGAAGGCGCTGCCGGCCACGGGCTGGCGTCCCACCGGTATCGCCCCCGCATCGATGGCCAGGAATTCGTCCGCGTCGATCCGGATCACGTGGTCGCGGATATCCGGCCGCCGGTCGTTGAGATTGAAATACGGATGCGCGGTCAGGCTGAGCGGGGTGGGGGCGTCGCTGGTGGCGATATAGCGCAGGTCGAGCGTGCCGTCGTCATCGAGTCGCACGCGCAACTCGACCTTCACTTCGCCGGGAAACCCACCATCGCCCTCGGGCGACACCAGCCGCAGCACCAGGTCTTCGCCTTCCGGTTCCACGTCCCATCGTTGCAGGTGAAATCCGTAGTTGCCGCCGTGCAAGTGGTTGCCGCCGTCGTTGCGGTCGACCTTGTAGTCGATGCCGTCGAGCCGGAAGCGTCCGCCGCGGATGCGGTTGGCCCAGCGGCCGACGATCGCGCCCATGTAGGCGTTGGAATCGATGTACTGCCCCGCGTCGGCGTGACCGAGCAAGACCTCGCCCACGCGGCCCTGGCGGTCCGGGGTCTGCCAGGAGAGCAGGGTGCCGCCGAGGTCGGCTATCTCGACCTGGGTGTCTCGCGCGTTGCGCAGGGTCCAGCGGTGGAGCGGGCGGCCGTCGGGGAGTTGGCCCCAGGCGGTGGCGTTGGATACGGGCATGGGTGAAGCGTTTCCCTGCGGAAGGCGATCAGGTCGCCGCCGTCTTGCGATGGAGGTCGAGGTATTGGCGTGGCGTGCAATCGTATTCGCGACGGAACACCGCGTACATGTACTGGAGCGAGGTGAAGCCACAGCGCAGCGCGATGTCGGCGAGCGGCGTGTCGGAGTTCGTCATGAGTTCACAGGCGGTGTCGAGCTTGTGCTTGAGGATCACCTGGTGCACGGTCTGCTTCAGCTCGCGCTTGAAGTGTTCTTCCAGCACCGTGCGCGACACCCCGACGTAGTCGGCCACCTGTTCGGTCTTGATGCCCAGGCAACCGTACTGACGAATGTAGTGGCTCGCCCGCATCACGTGCGGGCTGCGCATCGGCTGGTACTTGCTCGACACCTGCACGTTGATGCCGACGGGTGGCACCAGCACGCGCGTGCCCGAACAATCCATGCCGCGCAGCATCTGGTGCAGCAGGTGGGCGGCCGTGCGGCCCATTTCCTCCGCGCCCTGGATCACCGAGGTGAGCGGGATGCGCGTGAGCAACTGCGCCATCGGGTCGTTGTCGATGCCGACGATGGCGATCTGCTCGGGTACGGCGAAGCCGCCGATCACGCAAGCCTGCAGCAACTGCCGGGCGCGTGCGTCGGTCACGGCGATGATGCCGATCGGCTTGGGCAGCTCGGCCAGCCAGGTGACCAGTTCCTCCACCGCCATTCCCCAGCCGCCCGCGCTGGTCGGCGAGCCCTGGTAGACCATCCCCTCGACCGATTCCTCGTCCACGATCGCCTGGAAGGCATGCTCGCGTTCCTGCGCCCAGCGGCTGCCGGGGTGGGGCGGTATGCCATAGAACGCGAAACGGCCGAGGCCTTGTTCGATCAGGTGGTCGTACGCGAGCCGGATGAGCCGGGCGTTGTCCGTGGCGATATAGGGCACGCCGGGAGGATAAGCGGCGGGATCGTGATACGAGCCGCCTATCGCGACGACCGGGATGTGCAGGTCGCGCAACGCGTCGGGGGCTTCCGGATCGTCGAAGTCGGCGATCACGCCGTCGCCGCGAAACTGATGGATGTCGCGCATCCGGCTGCGGAAATCCTCCTCCATGAAGAGGTCCCATTCCACGCGCGTACTGTTGAGGTAATGCCCAATGCCGGCGATGACCTGGCGGTCGTATACCTTGTTGGCATTGAACAGCAAAGCGATTCTGTGGGGAGACATGAGTCCGTCCAAAACTATCAGGCTTTGCGTTATCTGACCATGACGCAGCGCGGCATCGAAAAAGAGCCGCGCCCCGTCGGAAATCGCAATTGCGCGCCATAGGCGCCGCTCGTCAGGATCGTCGGGATTCGTCCCCACGTTTGTCAAGGAATTGTTATGTCGTACTTTTCCAGCGTCCCCAAGATCAGCTACGAAGGCCCCGGCAGCGACAATCCGCTGGCGTTCCACCACTACGACCCGAACAAGCAGGTGCTCGGCAAGAGCATGGCCGAGCACCTCCGTCTCGCCACCTGCTATTGGCACACCTTCGTCTGGCCGGGTTCGGACGTGTTCGGCGCGGGTACCTTCGAGCGCCCCTGGCAGACGGCCGGCGAGCCGATGGCCAAGGCCCGCGAGAAGGCCGACGCCGCGTTCGACTTCTTCTCCCGTCTGGGCACGCCGTACTACACCTTCCACGATACCGACGTGGCGCCGGAAGGCGACAGCCTCGCCGACTACAAGAAGAACTTCGCGGCGATGGTCGACGTCCTCGAGAAGAAGCAGGCCGAGACCGGCGTGAAGCTCCTGTGGGGCACCGCCAACGTGTTCAGCAACCCGCGCTACGCCGCCGGTGCCGCGACCAATCCGCAGCCGGAAGTGTTCGCCTACGCGGCCACGCAGGTACGCCACGCGATGGAAGCCACGCATCGCCTGGGCGGTGCCAACTACGTGCTGTGGGGTGGCCGTGAAGGCTACGACACCCTGCTCAACACCGACCTGAAGCGCGAGCGCGAGCAATTGGGCCGGTTCTTCCAGATGGTGATCGAGCACAAGTACAAGATCGGTTTCACCGGCACCATCCTGATCGAGCCCAAGCCGCAGGAGCCGACCAAGCACCAGTACGATTACGACACCGCCACGGTCTACGGCTTCCTCAAGGAGTTCGGCCTGGAGAACGAGGTCAAGACCAACCTCGAGGCCAACCACGCCACGCTGGCCGGCCACTCGTTCCATCACGAGGTCGCGACCTCGATCGCGCTGGGCGTGTTCGGTTCGATCGACGCCAATCGCGGCGACCCGCAGAACGGCTGGGATACCGACCAGTTCCCGAACAGCGTGGAAGAGTTGACCCTGGTCACCTACGAGATCCTGAAGGCCGGCGGTTTCACCACGGGCGGCTTCAACTTCGACACTAAGGTGCGCCGCCAGAGCAACGCGCCGGAAGATCTCTTCCACGGCCACATCGGCGCGATCGACGCATTGGCCCTCAGCCTGGAACGCGCGGCGAAGATGATCGAGCGCGACGCGCTGGCCGATTTCAAGGCCAGGCGCTACGCCGGCTGGGACGCCGATTTCGGCAAGAAGATCCTGCAGGGCGGCTTCACGCTGGCCTCGCTGTCCGACGAGGCGATCGCCCGCGACATCCATCCGAAGCATGTCTCCGGTGGCCAGGAGTTGCTCGAAAACATCGTCAACCGCTATATCTATGGGTGATATGACCCCCGACATGGACGCTTCGGCACGCATGTACCTCGGTATCGACCTGGGCACGTCCTCGGTGAAGGCCGTCCTCATGGACGAGGCCGGTGAGGTGCGTGCCAGCGCGACCAGCCCGCTGGAGGTCTCGCATCCGAAGCCGCGCTGGTCGGAGCAGGACCCGGCCACGTGGTGGAGCGCCACGGAGGCGGCCGTCGCGGACGTCCTCAAGGGAACCGATGCCCGCCGCGTGGCGGCCATCGGCCTGTCCGGGCAGATGCACGGCGCCACGCTGTTGGATAAGTCCGACGCTATCCTGCGGCCCGCCATTCTCTGGAACGACGGCCGCTCGGATATCGAATGCGCGGAACTGGAGCGGGTGCCGGGTTTTCGTTCGATCACCGGCAACCTCGCCATGCCTGGGTTCACGGCGCCGAAACTCGCCTGGGTGCGTAAGCACGAGCGCGAGGTGTTCGATCGCGTCGCCAAGGTGCTCCTGCCGAAGGACTACCTGCGCCTGCGCCTCACCGGCGAATACATGACCGACGCTTCCGATGCGGCCGGCACCCTCTGGCTCGACGTCGAGAAGCGCCAGTGGAGCGAGACCATGCTTGCCGCGACGGGCCTCGACCAGTCGCACATGCCGGGGGTGTTCGAGGGAAGCCAGCCCGCGGGGCGCCTGCGCAAGGAACTGGCCGAGCGCTGGGGCATGGACACCGTTCCGGTAGCGGCCGGCGGTGGCGACAACGCGGCGGGTGCGGTGGGCGTGGGCATCGTGCGCCATGGCCAGGCCATGCTTTCGCTGGGCACGTCGGGCGTCTATTTCGCCGTGTCCGATGGCTTCCGCTCGAGTCCCGAGCAGGCGGTGCACAGCTTCTGCCATGCCTTGCCCGACACCTGGCACCTGATGTCGGTGATGTTGAACGCGGCGAGCTGCCTCGATTTCACCGCGAAGCTCACCGGCCAGAAGGACGTGCCCGCCCTGCTCGCCGAGGCCGAGGCCAAGGGTCTCCAGGAAAACGGTCCGCTGTTCCTGCCCTACCTCACGGGCGAGCGCACGCCGCACAACGACGCGCATGCGCGCGGCTCGTTCACGAACCTGGGCCCCGGCACGGACCGCGCCGACCTCGCCAATGCCACGCTGGAGGGCGTGGGGCTGGGCCTGCTCGACGGCTTGCTGGCGGTGGAGTCGACCGGCCTCGTGGCCGATGAAATCACCGTGATCGGCGGGGGCTCGCGCAGTGCCTATTGGACACAGATGCTCGCCGATATCCTCGGCAAGCGGCTGGTCCTGCGCAGTGGCGGCGAGGTGGGGCCCGCGCTCGGGGCGGCACGCCTCGCGCGGCTGGCCATCGAGCCGGGTGCTTCCCTCGATGCCGTTTGCCCGATGCCGGCGGTCACCGCCGTGCGCGAGCCCGATGCAGCGCGTCATGCTTATTTCCTGCAAACGCGCCACCCTTTGTTCCGCCGCTCTTACGAGCAGTTGAAGCCGCTGTATTCCGACGCCGTTCGCGGCGACGATTTCCGCCCCTCCTGAAGGGCGATTCCATAAGCATGGAGATGAGCATGAAGCAGAAGGCCCTATATACGTTGCTGGCCGTATCGATGATCGGTGCCGGCCTTTTCGCGGCGCCGCAGGCGCACGCCAGCAAGGAAAAGCCGGTGATCGGCTTCTCCATCGACGACCTGCGCGTGGAGCGCTGGACGCGCGACCGCGACTACTTCAAGGCCGCGGCGGAAGCCAAGGGCGCCACCGTGTCGGTGCAGTCCGCCGATGCCAACGAGCAGAAGCAGATCCAGCAGATCGAGAACCTGATCTCGCGCAAGGTCGATGTCATCGTCATCGTGCCGTTCAACGCCAAGACGCTGACCACGGTCGTCGCCGAGGCGAAGAAGGCCGGTATCAAGGTGATTTCCTACGATCGCCTCATCCTGAATGCCGACGTCGACGCCTACATCTCGTTCGATAACGACAAGGTCGGCCAGATGCAGGCCCAGGGCGTCGTCGACGCGGCACCGAAGGGCAATTACTTCCTGCTCGGCGGCGCTCCGACCGACAACAACGCGAAGATCCTTCGCGAGGGCCAGATGAAGGTCCTGAAGCCGCTGGTCGACAAGGGCGACATCAAGATCGTCGGCCAGCAGTGGACCAACGAATGGCTGGCCTCGAACGCGCAGTCGATCATCGAGAACGCGCTCACCGCCAACAAGAACAACATCCAGGGCATCGTCGCCTCCAACGACGGCACCGCCGGTGGCGCCATCGCCGCCCTGAACGGCCAGAAGCTGGCAGGCAAGGTGGCCGTGTCGGGCCAGGATGCCGACCTCGCCGCGATCAAGCGGATCAAGGCCGGCACCCAGACCATGACGGTCTACAAGCCGATCAAGGAAATCGCCACGGAAGCGGCGAACCTGGCGGTCGGCCTGGTCCAGGGCACCGCGCCGAAGTTCACCTCGAAGATGAACAACGGCAAGAAGGATGTGGATACCATCCTGCTCACCCCGACCCTGCTGACCAAGCAGAACGTGGATCTCGTGGTCAAGGACGGCTTCTACACCCAGGCCCAGGTCGGCCCGTAAGCGTAAGATCGGCGATGCCCCGCCCGGTGCGGGGCATCGTCCAGCGAAAGGAGTACCGGTGAGCGAATACCTGTTCGAGATGCGTCAGATCGTCAAGGAATTTTCCGGCGTGCGCGCGCTCAATGGCATCGACCTGGCCGTGCGGCCCGGTGAGTGCGTTGGTCTCTGCGGCGAGAATGGCGCAGGCAAGTCCACCCTCATGAAAGTCCTGTCCGGCGTGTACCCGTACGGCACGTGGGAAGGCGAGATCCTGTTCGACGGCAAGCCGCTGAAGGCGTACTCGGTGCGCGACAGCGAGGATGCCGGCATCGTGATCATCCACCAGGAGCTGATGCTGGTCCCGCAGCTCTCCGTCGCCGAGAACATCTTCCTCGGCAACGAGATCCGCAAGTTCGGCGGCGTGATGGACTACGACGCCATGTATGCCAAGGCCGAGGCGCTGCTCGCCCGCCTGAAGCTGAAGGATGTGAACGTGGCGGCTCCCGTGATGAATTACGGCGGCGGCTACCAGCAATTGTTCGAGATCGCCAAGGCGCTGGCGAAGAACGCCCGCCTGCTGATCCTCGACGAGCCGTCTTCCTCGCTGACCTCGTCCGAGACCGACACCTTGTTGTCGATCATCGAAGACCTCAAGCGCGACGGCGTGGCCTGCGTCTATATCTCGCACAAGCTCGAGGAAGTGGCGCGGGTGTGCGACACGGTCACCGTCATCCGGGACGGCAAGCACATCGTCACCAAGCCGATGAGCGAGATGACCACCCATTCGATCATCACCGCCATGGTCGGACGTGACATCGAGAACCTGTTCCCGAAGGTCGAGCACGACATCGGCGAAGTGATCTTCGAGGCCAGGCATGTCACCTGCTGGGATGTCGCCAATCCGAATCGCAAGCGCGTCGACGATATTTCGTTCCAGATCCGTCGCGGCGAGATCCTCGGTGTCGCCGGACTCGTCGGTGCCGGTCGCACCGAACTGGTGTCGGCGATCTTCGGCGCCTACCCGGGACGCTACGAGGCGGAGCTGCTGCTCGAAGGCAAGCCGATCAAGGTCAGGTCGCCCGAACAGGCGATCAAGGCCGGCCTGTCGCTGGTCCCCGAGGATCGCAAGCGGCAGGGCATCGTTCCCTTGCTGGGCGTGGGCGACAACATCACGCTGGCGACGCTTTCGCACTATGCCCGCGCGGGCCAGATCGACCGCCAGGCCGAGTTGCAGACCGTGGATGCCGAGATCAAGCGCCTGCGCGTGAAGACGGCGAGTCCCGAGCTGGCCATCGTCGGCCTGTCCGGCGGCAACCAGCAGAAAGCGGTGCTGACCAAGATGCTGCTGCCCAAGCCGAAGGTGCTGATCCTCGACGAGCCCACCCGTGGCGTCGATGTCGGCTCCAAGTACGACATCTACAAGCTGATGTTCGAACTGGCCGCCAAGGGCGTGGCCATCGTCATGGTCTCGTCGGAGATGCCCGAAGTGCTGGGAGTCAGCGATCGTGTCCTCGTCGTGGGCGAGGGTAAGCTACGCGGCGATTTCCAGAACGTAGACCTCACCCAGGAACAGGTGCTCGCCGCGGCGATCTCGCATGCCGCCGAAGGGCCCGCGCACGCGGCCTGATCCTCCGAAAACCATTCACGCGTTACCAGGGAAGCCTTCATGCAGGCCCAGAAAGTCCAGCAACTGTTCGTACGCTACAAGATCCTCGCCCTGCTCATCGCGGTGGCGATCATCTGGGTGTTCTTCCACCTGAAGACCGAGTCGGCCTTCATCACGCCCGGCAACCTGTCCAACCTGTTCCGGCAGATGGCGATCACCGGCATGCTCGCCTGCGGCATGGTGTTCATCATCATCGCCGGCGAGATCGACCTTTCCATCGGCTCGCAACTCGGCCTGCTGGGCGGCGTGGTGGCGATCCTCACGGTGAACCAGGGCTGGGGCACGTGGCCGGCGATCTTCGCCGTGCTCGGGCTCGGCCTCGTCATCGGCGCCTTCAACGGCTTCGTCGTCACCAAGATGCGGGTGCCTTCGTTCATCGTCGGCCTGGGCGGCATGCTGGCCTTCCGCGGCATCGTGCTTTACATCACCGGCAGTTCGACCATCGCTCCCGCGCCGGACGACCTGATCGCGCTGGGCCAGGGCTTCGTTCCGCCGGCACTGTCGCGCTGGATCGGCGCCGTGATCTTCCTCGCGATGATCGCCCTGACGGTACGCCGCCGCCTTCGCCGCGGGAAGCTCGGCCTGCAGCAGGGTGCGTTGTGGGTCGACATCGCCCGACTGGTCGCCATCGGCGCGTTCATCTTCGGCTTCGTGCGCATTCTCAACGATGCCAACGGCATCCCCATCCCGGTGATGATCCTGCTCGGCCTGCTCGCCGTGTTCACCTATGTATCGACGCAGACGGTGTTCGGCCGGCACATCTACGCCGTCGGCGGCAACATGGAAGCCACCCGCCTGTCCGGCGTCAATGTGGCGCGCGTGAAGCTGGTGGTGTTCGCCTTGATGGGCCTGATGTGCGCCTTCGCCGGCATCATCACCGTGGCCCGCACCGGCTCGGGCTCTCCCTCCGCCGGTACCGGCGGCGAACTGGATGCCATCTCCGCGTGCTTCATCGGTGGCACGTCCATGCGTGGCGGCTCCGGCACCGTCTACGGCGCGCTGATCGGTGCCCTGGTGATGGCCAGCCTCGACAGCGGCATGCAGCTGATGGACGTCGACAATTCATGGCAGATGATCATCAAGGGCGTGATCCTGGCCCTGGCCGTCTGGGTGGATGTCCTCTCCGGCTCCAACCGCAACGGCTGATCCAAAGCATCGCCGACAGGGTCGGCTCCCACCAGGTCGCTGTCTCTTATACACATCT
>NZ_JBPGXU010000074.1:0-19773 GCF_056755675.1 Luteibacter sp. KNZ12-1A
GGGGGGGGGGGGGGGCCCCCGCCCCCGCGGCGTGCCGGGGAGGATCAGAACGCGACGGGAGCAGCCTTGCCGTCGCGGATGTCGACGCGGAACCGAGCCACGTTGGCGCGGCGGAACCCGTCGAGTTGCACGGGCTGGCCATCGACCGTCACCTGGGCGCCGCTGGCATTGCCGATGCGGACGTCCAGCGGGGTGTCGCTACGGTAGGACTTCTGCGTCCCTGCCGGCAGGATGCCGTACTCCAGCCGCGAGCCGTCGGCGGCGGTCACTTCCACCCAGCTGGCCGAAGGCAGGTTCAGGGTCAGGCTGTGACCACCCTGCCCGCCACCGGCCTCGGGCGTCGCCGCCGTGGTGGCCAGCGGTGCCTTGGCGGTGTGGTCCAGCGGCGGGAACATCGCCATCGAGGCGAGCAACGGCTGCTGGTCCTCGGTGTGCTGCTCGGTCGCGGGGGCCGGCTTGTTGTCGCTGGTGGCCGCGGTGGCGACCGCCGCGCTCGACGACGAACCGGCGGGCGCGTCCTGCTGGGCCACGGGCGCCGCATCGAGGGGCGCAAGGCGTGCCATGTCGCGGTCGAGCGTGCCACGCACGCCCAGCCAGATCATCGGCACGACGATGACCGCGGTCAGGACCACATAGGTGGCCGCGGTGACATAGCGTTCGAGCAGGTAACGCGAATGGGAAACGCCACCCGTGACCACGAGGTCGGGCTGGCGCGGCGTCAAGCGCGCGAGTTCGGCCTGGATGACCTCTTCGTCGACACCGACGTGACGACCGTATTTGGAGAGGTAGCCGGCGAGGTAGACCTGGTAGTCGATACCGCCGTATTCGCCGGCTTCCAGTTGGCGCAACAGGCGCGTCGGCAGGCGCAGGGCCTGCCCGCAGGCCTCGATGCTGTAACCGCGGGCTTCGCGTGCCGCGCGGAGGCGCGCGCCGAAACCGCCGGTACCGGACGAATGGTCGATCAGTACGCGACCGCCGTCTTCGCTAACCGCTTCGAGCTGGGGGTCCATGCTTTGCTCCCTGTCTGCGTTCGGCTCGAGTCCGGCGAACAAGTCCTGTTCGCGTCCGTCCCGACCGGAAGAATTCGAAGATGCTGTGGTCATTGACGTGCGGTGGCTTCGAGTGCGCGCGCGGGTTCCGAATCCGGGAACTTTTCACGCAAGCGCTTGGCGTAGTCCTGGGCACCCTCCCCGTTGCCCAGACGGAGCTCGATATCGTGACCGAGCTTCAACGACTCCGGACTCGGGTTTCCCAACGCCTCGTAGCGTTGCAGGAAGGCACGGGCCCTGAATGCATCGTTCTTAAGGTACAACACGTGAGCCATCTGATACAGGGCATCCGCGTTATTCGGATTGCGCTGGACGGCCTTGCGGAAATAGCCCTCGGCCGCGTCGTAGTCCTGCGATTGCAGCAGGCAGGTCCCGGCATTGGCCAAGGCGAGGTCCGGCGTCTCGTAGAACGGATCGGCCAGGGCGCGGTCGAAGAACGCCCTCGCTTCCGCCGGACGGTTTTGCTTGCAGAGGAAAACGGCGAGATTGTTGTTCACCGAACCCTTCTTCGGATCGAACTCGACGGCCTTGCGATAGTGCAACTCGGCGTTGACGGGATCGTTGATGCGCTCGTAGAGAACCGCGATCACCGTATGCGCCGGAACGTATTTCGGGTCGAACTGGAGCGCCTTCTGCAGTTTCTCCATGGCGCCCTTGAGGTCGCCGTTCTGCATGTAGCGCTGGCCGAGCTCGGTGTGGACCTCGGCCCCCTTGGCACGGTCATCGGCGGCCGTCGAGGGTTTCAACCCCGTGCCGTCCCCCACGCAGCCGGCGCACGCGAACGCGAGCGCCGCCAGCATCCCCCACCGCTCAAGCCGCATTCACCACTCCCTCTGCGAGTTTCTTGCGGAATTCCGCCTGACGGCGGGTGCGATCCACCACTTGCCCCTTCAACTGCCCACAGGCGGCGTCGATGTCGTCGCCACGGGTGCGGCGGAGCATCGTCAGCACGCCGGCGTTGAGCAGCTGGGTCTGGAAGGCGCGGATCTCTTCCTGCCCCGAACGCTCGAAGCGCGTACCGGGGAACGGATTGAACGGAATCAGGTTGACCTTGTTCGCCCCCGGAAGCCGGCGCATGAACTTGATCAGCTGCCGGGCATGCTCCGGCTGGTCGTTCACGCCCTTCATCAGGGTGTATTCGAAGGTGATCGACGTGCGCGGGGCGCGGGCGATGTAGCGTTCGCAGGCACCCATCAGCTCGGCCAGCGGGTAGCGCTTGTTCAGCGGCACCAGCTCGGTGCGCAACTCGTCGTTGGCCGCGTGCAGCGACACGGCGAGCGAGACGTCGCTCTCGGCCGAGAGCTTGTCGATCATCGGCACGAGTCCGGCGGTGGACAGGGTGACGCGCTTGCTGGCCAGGCCGAAACCGAGGTCGTCGCGCATCAGGCTCATCGCCTTGACCACGTTATCGAAGTTCAGCAAGGGCTCGCCCATGCCCATCATCACCACGTTGGTGATGCGGCGCTGCTGGTGCGGCACGTTACCCAGGTGCTTGGCCGCGACCCAGACCTGGCCGATGATCTCGGCCGTGGACAGGTTGCGCGAGAAGCCCTGTGTAGCTGTGGAGCAGAACTGGCAGTTCAGGGCGCAACCGACCTGGGACGACACGCAGAGCGTGCCCCGCGTCGGCTCGGGGATGTACACGGTTTCGATGGCGTTGCCGCCATCCATGCCGAGCAGCCACTTGTGGGTGCCGTCGACCGCGGCCTTCTCGAACACGGTCGTCGGCGGCCCGATGTAGCAGGTGGCGCCGAGCTTTTCGCGAAGTGCCTTGCCGACGTCGGTCATGTTCTCGAAATCGCTTTCGAGACGGTGGTAGATCCACTTCATGACCTGCTCGGCGCGATACGGCTTCTCGCCGATCTGGGCGAAGAAATCGCGCAGACCCTTGCGGTCGAAGTCGAGCAGGTTGACCTTTTCGGCGGGCGTATTCACGGCGTCACTCAGTGCGAAACGACATCCGAGTCGTTGAAGAAGAACTTGATCTCGGTCGTGGCGTTCTCGGCGGAATCCGAACCATGCACGGCATTGGCGTCGATCGAATCGGCGAAGTCGGCGCGGATGGTGCCGGCGGCGGCTTCCTTCGGGTTGGTGGCACCCATGAGGTCGCGGTTCTTGAGGACGGCGCCCTCGCCTTCCAGCACCTGGATCATCACCGGGCCGGAGATCATGAACTCGACCAGCGCCTTGAAGAACGGACGCTCCTTGTGCACCGCATAGAAACCTTCGGCTTCTTCGCGGGTCAGCTGCTTCATCTTCGCGCCGACGATCTTGAGGCCGGCCTTCTCGAAGCGGGCAAGGATTTCACCGATGACGTTTTTCTTGACGGCATCCGGCTTGATGATCGAAAGGGTGCGCTCCAGCGCCATACGGGTGCTCCGGGAAATGGAAAAAGGACAGGAAAATCTGCCAGGGTCCGTGCGGACGCCCGGTGAACGTTTGGGGCCAAAGCCGTCCGGAATGACTGACTTAGCTCACGAAATCTTGACAGATTCTAGCTCAATCGCAAGTCGTTTGCAGGCATGTGCGGTCGCAGATTGACCCGCCCGGGCAGGCGGGCGTACTCTCAAACGATCGTTTGATTCAAACCACCCGCCTGCGGAGTCCGCCGACATGACGAGCGCACCCTACGCGTCCCGCGAACGCAGCACGAAGGAGCGCATCCTCGGCGCCGCCGAGGCCCTGTTCGCCACCCATGGCTTCGCCGGAGCCTCGCTGCGCCAGGTCACGGCCGCGGCCCGGGTCAACCTGGCGGCGGTGAACTACCACTTCGGTTCCAAGGACAAGCTGATCGAGGAAGTGTTCCGGCGCCGCCTGGACGAGCTCAACAGCCGCCGCCTGGCCGCCCTGGGCAAGGTGGCCGGCAAGGAAGACACCCGCCTGGAGGACGTCCTCGACGCCTATATCCGGCCCGCGCTCGACCTCTCCCGCGTCGACGGTGGCGGGGCGGCCTTCGTCCGTGTCCTGGCCCGGGCCTATGCCGAGCACAACGAGACCCTGCGCCGCTTCCTCTCGGAAAACTACGGCCACGTGCTGCGCCAGTTCGCCGGCGAGTTCGGCCGCCTGCTTCCCGGCCTGGCCAAGGAAGAGATCTATTGGCGCCTGGACATCGTCACCGGCGCCCTCACTTACGCCATGGCCGACTTCGGCATCATCCAACGCAAGAGCGATGTCGCCGAGCGCGACCATCGCGAGACCGCCGCCGAGCACCTGATCCGCTTCGCCGCCGCCGGCCTGCGCAACCCATCCGTTTCGAATTCCCCGGCCAGCCGCTGACCGGGGAACGATTCTTGAGCCATCGGAGATCACCATGACCGCAACACCGTTACGCATTCGCAAGGCCGCGGTTCTCGGCGCCGGCGTCATGGGTGCGCAGATTGCCGCGCACCTGACGAACGCCAACGTCGAGACCGTGCTGTTCGACCTGCCCGCGAAGGAAGGTCCGAAGAGCGGCATCGCCATCAAGGCGATCGCCAACCTCGCGAAGCTCTCGCCGGCACCGCTGGCCGACAAGAACCTGGCGGCGGCGATCATCCCGGCGAATTACGAGGAAGACCTCGCCCTGCTGGCCGACGTCGACCTGGTGATCGAGGCCATCGCCGAACGGATGGACTGGAAGCTCGACCTCTACACGAAGATCGCGCCGCACGTGTCGAAGACGGCGGTCCTGGCCAGCAACACCTCGGGCCTGTCCATCAACGGCCTCGCCGAGGCCTTGCCGGAGGAAATGCGCCACCGCTTCACGGGCGTGCACTTCTTCAATCCTCCGCGGTACATGCACCTGGTCGAACTGATCCCGACCCGGCTCACCGACAAGGGCGTGCTCGAAGGCCTCGAAGCCTTCCTGACGACCACCCTCGGCAAGGGCGTGGTATACGCCAAGGACACCCCGAATTTCATCGGCAACCGCATCGGCGTGTTCTCGATGCTGTCCACCATGCACCACACGGAGAAGTTCGGCCTGGGCTTCGACACCGTCGATGCCCTGACCGGCCCGGGCATCGGCCGCCCCAAGAGCGCCACCTTCCGCACGGCGGACGTCGTCGGCCTGGACACCCTGGCGCACGTGGTCAAGACCATGAGCGACACCCTGCCGGACGATCCCTGGCACTCGTATTTCCAGCCTCCGGCGTGGCTCAAGGCGCTGATCGAGAAGGGCGCGCTCGGCCAGAAGACCGGCGCGGGCGTCTATCGCAAGGCCGGCAAGGACATCCAGGTGCTCGACCTGCAGAAGCAGGATTACCGGGTCTCCGAACAGAAGGCCTCGGACGAGGTCTCCGCCATCCTCGCCATCAAGGATCCCTCGGAGAAGTTCGCCAGGCTGCGCACCTCGTCCGATCCGCAGGCGCAGTTCCTGTGGGCGGTTTTCCGCGATCTGTTCCACTACTCCGCCTATCACCTCGCCGACATCGCCGATACCGCGCGTGACGTCGATTTCGCCATCCGTTGGGGCTACGGCTGGAAGCTCGGCCCGTTCGAGATCTGGCAGTCCGCGGGCTGGCAGCAGATCGCCGGCTGGATCGCCGAGGACATTGCCGCGGGCAAGACCATGAGCAACGCCCCCCTTCCGGCCTGGGTCACCGATGGCCGCGGCGGCGTGCACGGCAAGGCCGGCTCCTACTCGGCCAGCGCCAACGCCGAGAAGCCGCGTTCGAGCCACCCGGTCTACGCCCGCCAGGCCTTCCCCGATCCGATCCTCGGCGAGAAGTTCGACCAGGGCACCACGGTCTGGGAGAACGACGGCGTGCGCCTGTGGCACGCGGGCGACGACATCGGCGTGATCTCGTTCAAGACCAAGATGCACACGGTCAACGACCAGGTGCTCGACGGCATCCAGCATGCGATCGGGCTGGCCGAGCAGCAGTTCCGCGGCGTGGTGCTCTGGCAGCCGTCCGAGCCGTTCTCTGCCGGCGCGGATCTCAAGGGCGCGCTCGGCCTGCTGCAGGCGGGCAAGCTCGCCCAGTTCGAGGCGATGGTGGCGAACTTCCAGGCCACCAGCATGCGCATCAAGTATTCGCTGGTGCCCGTGGTGGCCGCGGTGCGCGGTCTCGCCCTCGGCGGTGGCTGCGAATTCCAGATGCATTCGGCGCGCACCGTGGCGGCGCTTGAAAGCTACATCGGCCTTGTCGAGGCCGGCGTGGGCCTGCTACCCGCTGGCGGCGGCCTGAAGGAACTGGCCGTGCGCGCCGCGCAGGAAAACCCGGACGATCCGTTCGAGTCCTTGAAGAAGGTGTTCGAGACGGTGGCCATGGCGAAGGTCTCGGCCAGCGCGCTGGAAGCGAAGTCGCTGGGCTTGTTGCGCAAGGACGACATCGTCGTCTTCAACAGCTACGAACTGCTCCATGTGGCCAAGGCGCAGGCCCGGGCGATGGCCGAATCGGGTTACCGTCCGCCGCTGCCCGCCCGCGCCATCCCGGCCGCGGGCGACGTCTCCACCGCCACGTTCAAGGCCTCGCTGGCGAACCTGGCCGAGGGCTATTTCGCCTCCGCCCACGACATCGAGATCGCCAGCCGCATCGCCGACACCCTGTCGGGCGGAAAGATCGAACGCGGCTCGCCGGTCGACGAAGCATGGTTGCTCGCCCTGGAACGCCGCCACTTCGTGGAACTGGCGCAGACCGAAAAGACCCAGGCCCGTATCGCGCACACGATGACGACGGGGAAGCCGCTGCGTAACTGACGCGCCACGCGCTCTTACGCATCCGACCTCCTCACTTAAAGGAACCACCCCATGAGCAAGCAAGTGCAAGACGCCTATATCGTCGCCGCCACCCGCACCCCGGTAGGCAAGGCGCCGCGCGGCGTGTTCCGCAACACCCGTCCCGACGACCTGCTGGCGCACGTGATCCGCGCCGTGATCGAGCAGGCGCCGGGCATCGATCCGGCCCTGATCGCCGATGCCGTCATCGGCTGCGCGATGCCGGAGGCCGAGCAAGGCATGAACGTCGCACGCATCGGCGTGCTGCTGGCCGGCCTGCCCGAACAGGTGCCGGGCGTCACCATCAACCGTTTCTGCTCATCCGGCGTCCAGGCCATCGCCATGGCCGCGGACCGCATCCGCCTCGGTGAAGCGGACCTCATGCTGGCCGGCGGCACCGAGTCGATGAGCATGGTGCCGATGATGGGCCACAAGATCGCGATGAACCCCGCGATCTTCGAGAACGACGAGAACCGCGCCATCGCCTTCGGCATGGGTATCACGGCCGAGAAGGTCGCCGAGCGCTGGAAGGTCAGCCGCGAGGACCAGGACCGCTTCGCCCTGCAATCGCACGAGCGCGCGTTCGCGGCGATCGCCGCCGGCGAGTTCAAGGACGAGATCACGCCGTTCCAGCTCGACGACCGTTATCCGGACCTGAAGAACCACAGCGTCCGTGAGGACCGCCGGATCATCGACACCGACGAAGGCCCGCGCAAGGACACCTCGCTGGAGGTGCTGGGCAAGCTGCGTCCGGTGTTCCGTAACGGCCAGTTCGGCGGTTCGGTCACGGCGGGCAATTCCTCGCAGATGTCCGATGGCGCGGGCGCCCTTCTTATCGCGAGCGAGAAGGCGATCAAGGACTACGGCCTCACGCCCCTCGCACGCTTCGTGGGCTTCTCCGTCGCCGGCGTGGCCCCGGAGATCATGGGCATCGGACCGAAGGAAGCGATCCCGAAGGCGCTGAAGCAGACTGGCATCACCCAGGACCAGCTCGACTGGATCGAACTGAACGAGGCCTTCGCGGCCCAGGCCCTGGCGGTGATCCGCGATCTCGGCCTCGACCCGGCCAAGGTGAACCCGCTCGGCGGCGCCATCGCGCTGGGCCACCCGCTGGGCGCCACGGGCGCCATCCGCGCCGCCACGCTGATCCACGGCTTGCGCCGTCGCAAGCAGAAATACGGCATGGTCACCATGTGCATCGGCACCGGCATGGGCGCGGCGGGGATCTTCGAGGCGCTCTGACCGGGCGCTCCGGCCGGAGGCCCATCGCCGACCGGGTCGGCGATGCTCTTAGATGCTCTTAATAGGGCCTCTTATAGGGCCCCTTGTCATAGGACCTCTTGCAGGAACTCGTGTGGGAGCCGAAATCGTGTGGGGATCGATATCCTGTGGGAGCCGATTCATCGGCGATCCCGCGGCAGCGGGCCAGTCCCGTTTGCCGCTGAAGCGGCTCCCACGCAGAGCCTCGGCACCTGGATCAACACGAAGCTTCCACACGCTGCCCGCGCCCCTGCATTAGTCTTGGCGCCATGCACGGCATCCACACCATCGACACCGGTTTCGGCCGCCCATCGTTCGACGCCGCCTACCTCGTGGTGGAGCGTGGCCGGGGCGCCTTCATCGACAGCGGCACCACGCACTCGCTACCGCGCTTTCTCGACGCCATCGCGGCCGCCGACCTGGAGCCACGCGACATCGACTGGGTGATCCTCACCCACGTCCATCTCGACCACGCCGGCGGCGCCGGCGAACTCATGCGACACCTGCCCAACGCCATGCTCGCTGTGCATCCGCGCGGTGCACGGCACATGATCGATCCCTCGGTCCTCATCGCGGGCGCCAACGCCGTCTATGGCGAAGACGCCGTCCGCCGGGACTATGGGCAGATCGTTCCCGTGGACAAGGATCGCGTGATCGAGGCGGACGACGGTTTCGTCGTCGACCTCGCCGGCCGCGCCCTGCTCTGCCTGGACACCCCGGGACACGCCCGCCATCACATCGCCATCCACGACGAACGCGCCAACGCATTCTTCACCGGCGACATCTTCGGGCTCTCCTACCGTGAACTGGATTCACCCGGCGGCGCCTTCATCATTCCCACGAGTTCGCCGGTGCAGTTCGAGCCCGACGCCGCGCACGCGTCGATCGAACGCATGCTGCGCTACGAGCCGGAGGCGATGTACCTCACCCATTTCGACCGCGTCACCGAGGTGAAGCGGCTCGCCAACGACCTGCACGAGCAGATCGAAGCCATGGTGGCCATCGCCAGGCGGCATGCCACGGCCGACGACCGCGAACAACGCATCTCCGCGGACTTCGCCGACCTCTACGTCGACCGGGCACACCGCCAGGGCGTGACGCTATCGCGGGACGCCATCGTGAAACTGCTGCAGATCGACATCCGCCTGAACGCCCAGGGGATCGTCGTCTGGCTGGATCGGGGAAGCGCCAGGCTATAAAGCGGACCTGGGGACGAAGCCTTCGCGGCCGAGGCGAAACAAGGCATCTCTTTCGCCCTGGCGAGAGCCGCCCCTTATGGAAGCCGCCCCTTGTGGGAACCGACTCTTGTGGGAGCCGACTCTTGTGGGAGCCGACCTTGTCGGCGATCCCGCGGCAGCGGGCCAGGTCGAGGCGAGCACCCATCGCCGACAAGGTCGGCTCCCACAAAGGCCGCACCGAAGGCTCCCGCCGAGGTCCCCGGCGATCCTAGGCCAGTCGCGTCCCGTTCGGCACCGCGCGTTCCGTCGTGGTGATCACCACGCCCTCGTCCGTGGGAAATCCCGTCAGCAGGAATTGCGAACGGAACGGACCGATCTGCTTCTCGGGGAAATTGATCACCCCGACGATCTGCTTCCCGACCAGTTCCTCCGGCTGGTAGATCGTCGCCACCTGGGCGCTGGTCTTCTTCTCGCCGTGAGGCCCGAAATCCACCCATATCTTGTACGCGGGCCGGCGTGCTTCCGGAAAGGCCTCGGCGCGCACGATCGTGCCCGCCACCAGCATCACCTTCTCGAAATCGGCCCAGCTGATGTCTTCGCTCATCTCATCCTTCCAGTCGTGACTTGAACCAGTCGCGCAGTTCATGTTTCCAGTACGTACCCTGCGCGGCAAGGTATCCGAACGGCCGGTGCACCGGTTCCAGCCCGAAGCCGGCATAGGCATCGAGCGTCGATTCGCCCGACGCGATCGCGTCGGCGAGTGCCTCGCCCGCGGCACAGGTCGGTGCGAGTCCGTGTCCGCCGAAGGCCTGGGCGTACCAGAGCCCGTTGCCGTGAGTACCCACCTGCGGCATCTCGTGACGGGCGTAACTCATCAAACCCGACCAGGCCTGCTCCACGCGCACGTCTTTCAGTGACGGGAAAACCCGCGCCATGTCGCGCTTCAACACGCGCTGCACGGCGCGCGGCGAACGATCCCGTATCGAGATGCGTCCACCCCACAGCAGGCGGGTGTCCGCCAGCGGCCGGTAATAATCGAAGGCGAAGCGCGTGTCGTAGATGGCCGCGCGGGTGCGCAGGCACTCGGCCAGACGCTCGCCCAGCGGCTCGGTCACCATGACATAGGTGGCGATGGGCAGCACCGCGCGATCGATGCGGCGGTCCAGCCCGGCCAGGTAGCCACCACACGCCAGGACGACGTTCGGCGCCTCGATCTCCGCGTCGCCGACGCGCAGGATCCAGCGCGGTCCGCGCCGTTCCAGCATGCGCACCCTCGAACCCTCGTGAATCGCCACGCCGGCCTGTTCCGCCGCGCGTGCCAACCCTCGCGCGTAGGCGAGCGGGTCGATGTGCAGCGCGTTCCGTTCATAGAGCCCGTCGTGATAGCGCGTGCTGCGGACGAACTCATGCATGGCGTCGGCTGGTATCCACTGCCAGTCCGCGTCGTAACGCTCCGCGAGCAGGCGCTGCCTTGAGCGCAAGACCTCGCCATCGCGGAACCAGTTCGCCCAGACGACGCCGGCATCCACCGCTTCGCAATCGATCGACAAGGCGGCGATGCGTTCGCGGATGAGATCGACCGCATCCACCGTGCGCCGGTAGAGTGCCCTGGCGCGCTCGGCCCCGGCCTTTTCCAACAATGCCTGTTCGCCCAACGAATAACCGGCGAAGACGAAGCCGCCATTGCGCCCCGATGCCCCGTAGCCGATCGACTTCGCCTCTAGCAGCACGATGTCGCGGACGCCACGCGCGGCCAATCCCACGGCCGTGTTGAGCCCGGCGAAACCTCCGCCCACGATCACGACGGACGCTTCCCGCCGGCCTTGTGGCGGCGGGCGAAGCGCAGGTGTCGCGACTCGGTCGTGGTACCACGACAGCATGACGTATCGATGCGTTGGGAAAGGGATAGCTGTTGTACGACACGACGAGGCAACGCGAAAGGGTCGGAAGACCTTACGGGAGCCGCATGCAAGCCGCTTCGGGATGGGGCCGGCTTCAGGTGGGAGCCGACCCTGTCGGCGATGGGTGCTTGCCGTAACCACTCCGCTACGGGAATCGCCGCTGAAGCGGCTCCCACGGCGGAGTATGATTTCCCCGACTTCCACACCCGTGCCATGCGATGAGCCTCCTGCCCCCGATCGACCTCCAACGCTGGATCGACGACAACCGCGCCCTGCTCAAGCCACCGGTCGGCAACAAGTGCATCGTCGATGGCGATTTCATCATCATGATCGTGGGCGGTCCCAACGCGCGCACGGATTATCACTATGACGAAGGTCCGGAGTTCTTCTACCAGCTCGAGGGCGAGATGGTGTTGAAGGTGCAGGACGATGGCGACGCGCGTGATATTCCGATCCGGGCCGGCGAGGTGTTCTACCTGCCGCCGAAGGTGCCGCACTCGCCGCAGCGCATGCCCGACTCGATCGGGCTGGTGATCGAGCGGCGGCGGTTGGCTGGAGAAAAGGATGGCCTGATGTGGTTTTGCCCGAACTGCAACCACAAGCTGTTCGAACAGTATTTCCCGCTCGGCAGTATCGAGACCGACTTCCCGCCGGTGTTCGAGAAGTTCTACCGCTCACTCGAAGCCCGCACCTGCACCCGGTGCGGCACGGTGCACCCCGCACCGGCGAAGTACTCCGACTGATCCACCACGGCAGCCGGGCCACCTGGCAGGAACCGACCTTGCCTGGCAAGGACCGACCTTGCCCTGGTGGGAGCCGAGACCTTGCTCTGGTGGGAGCCGACCTTGTCGGCGATGGGTGCTTGCCTCAATCCGCCCCGCTGCCTAAGCCTGGCCCGCTGCCGCGGGATCGCCGACAGAGTCGGCTCCCACCAGGCCCTCTGGCGCTCCTGTTGCACGTAGGGCCAGCCATTTGCCCGCCATGCGGCGCAGGGAATCGTCGGACGATGGATCCGCCGCGATGTCGGAAATGGACCGCCAGGACAGCGCCAGTGACTCCTCGTTCACCGTGAACGCCTCCTCGCCACGCGCCAGCACCACATAGCGCACGTCGTAATGCCAGTGCGCCGGCTCGTCGCCCCGAGCCGGAATGAGGTGGCGATCCAGGTCGAAGATGCCGGGCAGCACCTCGAGGTCGCGCAGGCCCGACTCTTCTTCCGCCTCGCGCAAGGCCACGGCCGCGAGATCCGCCTCACCGTCCGCGTGCCCGCCCAACTGCAGCCAGCGTCCCAGCTTGCGATGGAGCATCAACAGCACCCGTTCACCGTCGGCGCTCACCAGCCATGCGGAACCGGTGAAATGCCCCGCCTGCGTTTCCCGGTGGAACGGTCGCGGTTGCCCGGTCAGCCAATGGATGAAAAGAGGAATGCCGGCTTCATCAGGCCAGCGGGCCGCGTAGCGAAGGAAGGCCTCTTGCAAGGCTTGATGCGTGATGTCCATGGGGAGATTACCTGGAAGGGGCACGGCATTTTCGCACGTCATTTTCGGACTTGTCCGATGTCGCCCGGGCCGGGGGCCTGCCTACGATGTATCCGGGGCGCACGACGCGCCACGCCAGCCCGCAGCGCCCGCTGCGTAACGCAAGGAAGGCACGTATGTCGCAAAAACCGACGATCACCCTCGGCATGGCCCTCGCCTGCATCGTCCCGATGGCCGCATCGGCCACCGAAGGCCACCGCGAGGCGAACTTCACCGGCCCCCTGGTGACACCCGCCGTCAACTCGATGCCGGCAGGCACTTTCAACATCGAGCCCTACCTCATCCATACCAATACACGCGGCAGCTACGACAATGCCGGCGACCGCAAGGAGCGCAAGCCCACGGTTCGCCAGTGGCAAGTGGCGATGCCTCTCACATACGCGCTCACCGACACGCAATTCGTCCAGTTGACGCTCAACGCCTCGCGCACCTCCGGGGACGGGCTGCACAGCGATGGCATGCGGATGGGCGATTCGGCCATCCGCTTCCAGCAACGCCTGCGCGGCCCCGACGCGGACGGCGGCGGGCTCGTCCTCGCACTGGCGCTCCAGCAACGCCTGCCCACGGGCAAATACCACCACCTCGATACGAACCCGCTCAATGGCACGGGTAACGGCGCCATGCGTACCACCATCGCTTTCGGCGCCCAGCAATTGCACTGGCTGGACGATGGCCATGCCCTGCGCTGGCGGACGCAGCTGGCCTGGAGCCCGTCGCCCGGCCGCATCCGTGTCCGCGACGGCAGCGTCTACGGCACGCAGTCGGGCTTTCGTGGCCAGGCGCGCCCGGGGCAGGCCTGGAACGCCTCGGTCGCCGCCGAATACGTGCTCGATCCGCGCTGGGTGCTGGTCGGTGAAGCCATCTGGAACCGCGCCAGCGCCACCACCCTTCGTGGCAACGCGGGCGATGGTTCCCCGGTGGCCCGCCGGCTCGCACCGAGCCAGGAGTTCAGCCTGGCCCCGGCCGTCGAATACCACTTCACCCCGAATCTCGGTCTCATCGCGGGCGTCCAGTTCACCGTGGCCGGACGCAACACGGCCGACTACGTGGCGCCGCAGGTGGCGCTGAACATGGTCTTCTGACCACCGCGCGATGCACATGTACAACCGCCGCAAGTCATGGTCGACACCCGCGCCTCGGGCATGCAATGCCTTGGCAGGCCTCGCAATGCAGCTTGTACGGCCGATGCCCGCTGGGCTATGGTGCCGTGCCAGCGCTCCAGGGCAGCGGCGTGTCCACCGTTACTCACGCGGCGGTCCCAATAATAAAAGGCTACATTCCGGCAGTAGGGGATACACATGTTGAAACACCTGTTCGCGACGCACGCCATCGAGGCCGCGCCGCACGTAGACGCTGGTGAACACATTGAAACCGGCGCGCACGGAGGCGAGCTCAAGCGAGTCCTCACCGCGAAACACCTCATCCTCCTGGGCGTCGGTGCCGTCATCGGTGCGGGTATTTTCGTCATCACCGGCCAGGCCGCCGCGTTGCACGCCGGTCCCGCGCTGGTCATCAGCTTCCTCATCGCCGGTTTCGCCTGCGCCCTCGCCGGCCTGTGCTACGCCGAATTCGCGGCGATGCTGCCGGTTTCGGGCAGCGCCTACTCCTACTCCTACGCCACGCTCGGCGAATACGTCGCCTGGTTCGTCGGCTGGAACCTGGTCCTGGAATACCTGTTCGCCGCCGCGACCGTCGCCGCCGGCTGGTCGGGCTACTTCAATGAACTGCTGGGCCTCATCGGCCAGATGACCGGCAGCAACCTCGCCCTGCCCGCCACCCTCGCCTCGGCGCCCTTCCAGTTCGTCGAGGGCCACATCCAGGCCACCGGCACGCTGATCAACCTGCCTGCCGTGGTCATCATCGCGGCCCTGTCGGGGCTGTGCTACGTCGGCATCACCCAGTCGGCCTTCGTCAACTCGATCATCGTCACGATCAAGGTCACCGTGATCCTGCTGTTCCTGGCCTTCGCGATCCAGGTGATCAACCCGGACAACTGGCATCCGTTCATTCCGGAATCCGAAGGCCCGGGCACGTACGGCTGGGGCGGCATCTTCCGCGCCGCGACCATCGTGTTCTTCTCCTACGTCGGCTTCGATGCGGTCTCCACCGCCGCGGGCGAGGCGAAGAACCCGCAACGCGACATGCCGATCGGCATCCTCGGTTCGCTGGCGATCTGCACGGTGCTGTACATCGCCGTGGCGCTGGTGCTCACGGGCATCGCCCCGTTCCGCATGCTGAACACGCCGGAACCGGTCGCCACCGCGCTGGGCCTGTACCCGCACCTGTCCTGGCTGAAAGCCATCGTCGTGCTCGGTGCGATCACCGGCCTTTCATCGGTCATCCTGGTGATGCTGATGGGCCTGCCGCGCATCTTCTTCTCGATGGCCAAGGACGGTCTCCTTCCGCAGACCATGGCCAAGGTGCACCCGAAGTTCCGCACGCCGTATATCGGCACGATCATCGTCGGCGTCGCCGCGGCCGCCATGGCCGGCCTGTTCCCGGTGAGCGTGCTCGGTGAACTGGTCTCGATGGGCACCCTGCTCGCCTTCGCCACCGTCTGTATCGGCGTGCTGATCCTGCGCTATACCCGTCCGGACCTGAAGCGCAGCTTCCGGGTGCCATTCGTGTGGCCGATCTGCATCATCGGCGCCCTCGCCTGCGTTTATCTCTTCTGGCAGGCTTTCGAGGAACACTGGCGCCTGATGATCGGCTGGATCGTCATCGGACAGTTGATCTACTTCGGCTACGGCTACGCGCACAGCAAGCTGCGCAAGTCGCTCGGCTGATCGAAGCGACAGGGGAAAGGCCGGCGGATGTCCGCCGGCCTTTCCGTTCGCGGCATCCTTTCCACGTTCCTCCACTTCCAGGCTGTCCATGCTCCAGCAGTTACTCGCCAAGAAAGCGCCCCAGGCCGAACCCGACGACGCGCACGGCCCCGCCTTGCGCCGCACCCTCGGTCCGTGGGGCCTCACGGCGCTGGGCATCGGTGCGGTCATCGGTGGCGGAATCTTCGTCATCACGGGCGTGGCCGCGGCGGAACACGCCGGCCCGGCCATCATCCTGTCCTTCATCCTCGCCGCGATCTGCAGCACCTTCACGGCGCTGTGCTACGCCGAGTTCGCCTCGCTGATCCCGGTCTCGGGCAGCGCCTACTCCTACGCCTATGCCACGCTCGGCGAGGGAGCGGCCTGGTTCATCGGCTGGAACCTGATCCTCGAGTACGGCGTCTCCGCCTCCGCCGTGGCGGTGAGCTGGACCGGCTATTTCGTCAGCCTGCTCGACCACGTCGGCATCCACATTCCGCCCGCGCTGACCAACGCGCCGGTGGACTGGGTCGACGGCCACATCGTGCTCACCGGCGCCTTGTTCAACATGCCCGCCGTGGGCATCACGCTCGCGCTTACCTGGGTCTGCTACGTGGGCATCAGGGAATCCGCGGGCATCAACATGGCGATGGTGCTGCTGAAGACGGCGCTCATCGTCGTCGTCATCATCGTCGGCGCGAGCCACATCGACACCGCGAACTGGCACCCGTTCATCCCCGCCAACCAGGGTGGCGACAAGTACGGCTGGTCCGGCATCCTGCGCGGTGCCTCGATGGTGTTCTTCGCCTACATCGGCTTCGAGGCCACCTCGACCGCGGCGCAGGAATCGAAGAATCCGCAGCGTGACATGCCCATCGGCACGCTCGCTTCGCTGGGCATCTGCACCGTGCTCTACATCGCCATGGCGGCGGTGCTCACCGGCCTCGTACCGTTCGACCAGCTCGGCACGTCGGAGCCTGTCGTCACCGCGATCCGCCAGCATCCCGAACTGGGCTGGCTGCGTGGCATCGTGGAGGTCGGCGCGTTGATCGGCCTTTCGTCGGTGGTGCTGGTGATGATCATCGCCCAGCCACGCATCTTCATGATCATGGGACGCGACGGCCTGATGCCGAAGGTCTTCACCACGATCCATCCGAAGTACCGCACGCCGCACATCAACACCGTGATCACCGGCCTCGGCATCGCCTTGCTCGCCGCCGTGTTTCCGCTGAACGTGCTCGGAGATCTCACGTCGATGGGCACGTTGGTGGCTTTCTCCGCCGTATGTGCCGGCGTGATGATCCTGCGCAAGACCGCCCCCGACCTGCCGCGCACGTTCCGTGTGCCGTGGGCACCGGTGACATGCGTGCTCGGCATCCTCAGCTGCATCGGCCTGTTGTGGTCGATGGGTATCCGCAACTGGGTGTTGATGGGTATCTGGACCGTGCTCGGCATCCTCATGTACATGGTCTATGGCTACCGCCACAGCCGGCTCAAGCGGCCGCGCTGAGCCCTGGCGCATAGCCGAGACCCCAACCTCAGCCAAGGTTCAGGTATTTGCCGCAAATACTTGATATATAAGTATTTGCTTGAAAAGTTCGTGCGTCATTCAACTGCCATTGGCCGGTCGCCACCCGAGGGGAGTATGATCCCGAGTCCGCGGGTATATCACTTGGCAGTGGGCCCCGGATTGCCGCCCAGCGCGTCAGGCGGGTCAGCTCCTCGGCCTGGCGCGCTTGGGCTGCATTTTTGTGAAAGGCATGAAAAAGGCCAGCCCGAGGGCTGGCCTTTGTCGTTCCCGGGGACGGGCCGGATCAGATCATCACGGCGTGGGACACGCACCAGCCCTTGGCGGCCACGGCCTTGCCCGGGAAGAGTTGGCAGGGGCCCCAGGCGGCTCCCGCCTTGCCCTGGTAGAAGTTGCAGTTGAAGCAGGCGTCCTTGGGATCTTTCCTGCCCGCGGCCTTGCTGGCGTCCTCCGTGTACTTCAGGGCCGACGCGGTCGGGTCCGACGGGGAGAGATGCGGAAGGTCCTGGGCCCGGGCCCGTCCCGGCAGGGTGCCGAGGATGGTGGCGGCGGCGACGCCGCCCGCGGCGGCCTTGAGGAAACGCCGGCGCCCCTCATTGTTCTGATCGTGTTGCGACATAGGTGAACCTCCGTCGATGGTGGACCTCGGGCCTGGGCCTCCGGTGCTGGCGTCGATCCTACCGTCTTCGGTCAAAAGCGAGTGGTTCGCATTAATCGTGCGAGGCCACGGAAAGCCCCCATGTTATGATCGAGCCCTGTTTGGACGTCCAAATCCCCATGCCGAAGACCCTCCCCACCGTCGACCCCATCGTGCTGGCCGAGCGCGCGGATGCCATCGCGGACGCCGCCCGTGAACTGGCCGCGTTCGGCTGGACTCCGGCGACAAGCAGCAATTTCTCGATGCGGATCGACGAGGATCTCGCCGCCATCACGATCTCCGGCCGTGACAAGGGCCGCCTCGGGCGCGATGACATCATGGTCGTCGACATGGAGGGCAAGGCCGTGGGCTCCGACCACCGCCCATCCGCCGAGACCGGCCTGCACACGCAGGTCTATCGCCGCTTCCCCGGCGCCAACGTGGTGCTGCACACCCATTCGCGCACGCAGAGCGTGGCCTCGCGACTGTTCGCCTCGCAAGGGCGCGTGCACCTCGAGGGCTGGGAGTTGCAGAAGGCCATTTCCGGTTACACCACGCATGAAAGCGTGCTCGACATCCCCGTATTTCCCAACACCCAGCACATGCCCGAGCTCGAGGCCCGGGTGGATGCCTGGATCGACGCAGGCAAGCCGCTGTACGCCTACCTGATCGACGGGCATGGCATCTATACCTGGGGCCGCGACATGGCGGAGACCCGTCGCCACCTGGAAGCCCTGGAATTCCTGCTGGGCTGCGAACTCGACCTGAGGAGGCTTTCCCCATGAGCCGTCTGCGCATCTACGACGACAACAAGAACGACGCCCCCATCGCGCTCCACGTGGACCATGCCGACATCGCCAGCGCGCTGAACGCGGTCGGCGTGCGCTTCGAGCGATGGGAAGCCAGCCAGGCGATCGCTCCCGGCGCCAGCCAGGAGGAAGTCATCGCGGCATACCGCGCCGACATCGATCGCCTGATGGCCGAGAACGGCTATCGTTCGGTGGACGTGATCAGCCTCAAGCCCGATCACCCGGACCGCGCGGTGTTCCGCCAGAAATTCCTGAACGAACACACGCACAGTGAAGACGAAGTGCGCTTCTTCGTCGCCGGCGCGGGGCAGTTCACCCTGCACATCGATGGCAAGGTGTACGAGGTGCTTTGCGAGCAAGGCGACCTCATCGGCGTGCCCGACGGCACCCCGCACTGGTTCGACATGAGCGAATCGCCCTACTTCGTGGCGATCCGCCTGTTCACCAACACCGAAGGCTGGGTCGCCAATTTCACCGGCACGGACATCGCCGAGCGTTTCCCGCGCATGACGCCGCATACCTCGGCCACCACCGTATCGTAAGCGCGCCCCGTCGTTTATCCTGCGGATCTCCCCCGATCCGCAGGTTTCTACCCGCATGTCCGATATCCGCGCCGTCCTCACCGACATCGAAGGCACCACCAGTTCGATCGACTTCGTCAAGGACGTGCTCTTCCCCTATGCCCGCAAGCACCTGCCGGCCTACGTCGAAACGCATACGGACGAAGCCGAGGTGCAGCACTGGCTGCATGAAGCCGCGAAGGAAGCGGGCATCATGGAGGCGACGCGCGGCGAGATCATCGACCTCTTGATCCGCTGGATCGACGAGGACCGCAAGTCCACGGCGCTGAAGGCCTTGCAAGGCATGATCTGGCGCGAGGGCTACGAGTCCGGCGTCTATGTCTCGCACATGTACCCGGAAGTGGCCGATCGTTTGCGCGCATGGCACGCGCAGGGCCTGAAGCTCTACGTGTATTCCTCGGGCTCCGTGCCCGCGCAGAAGCTCTTGTTCGGATTCACCGGCGACGGCGACCTCACGCCGCTGTTTTCCGGCTATTTCGATACCCAGACCGGGCATAAGCGCGAGGTGGAGTCATATCGCCGGATAGCGGACGCGATCGGCTTGCCACCCGCGCAAGTCCTGTTCCTCTCCGACATCCACGAGGAACTCGACGCGGCCCGCGAAGCCGGCATGCGCACCACGCAGCTCATCCGTCCTCCCCTGCCCCTGAGCGACAACGGCCATCCCGCCGTGACCGATTTCAATGCGATCACTCCTTGATCCGCGCCGGCGGACGGCGATCTACGTCCTGATTTCCTTCGCCACGGGCGTCCTGCTGACCGTGGGCCTGCTGCGTCACGGGCCGGGCCG
>NZ_JBPGXU010000075.1:0-19357 GCF_056755675.1 Luteibacter sp. KNZ12-1A
GGCCGCGCAGCGGCATCCTTGCCCAAGGGACGGCGACTACCGTCGCGCCGAGGGTGGCGCCCGGCAGCTCCCCCGCCACGCACACAACGAACGCGATGGCGAAGCCGAGCCAGGCCCCCAAACGCGCGCCAAAAACCAGAAAAGGACCAGCGACCATCAGGCACTCATGGCCTGACGCGCCAGGTAGCGTCCGGGCGAATCGCCGAAGGCCTTGCGAAACATCGCCACGAAGGCGCTCGGCGTGGCGTAGCCGAGCGCGTCGGCCACGATCGATACCGGTTCGCCATGGGCCAGGCGTTCGAGGGCACGGGTGAGACGTGCCTGCTGCCGCCACTGCGCCACGCTGCACTGGGTTTCCTGGCGGAACAGGCGTGTGAGCGTGCGCACCGACATCCCTGCCCAGCTGGCCCAGTCCTCGATGCCGCGCGTGTCGTCCGGGCGTTCGAACATCGCCATCGCGATGCGCCGCAGGCGCCGGTCGACCGGCATGGGCAGGTGCAGTTGCTCGACCGGCGCGCGGCGCATCTCGTCGAGCATGACGGCGAAGAGCCGATCTCTCTCCGGCTCGCTTTCCGCATTCCTGGGCCAACTGGCGGCACGCTTGATGATCGCGCGGAACAGGTCGTTCACCCCCACCACGCAGGGGCGGTCCGGAAGCCCCACCGTGGCGCACGGCGCGATGAACACGCCCCAGGCGTGGCTCGGACCGGCGATGCTGACCGTATGCATCTCCCCCGGCGGCATCCAGCCAGCGCGGTGCGGTGGCAGCAGCCATGAGCCATGCTCGGTCCGAGTGATGACAAAGCCCTGTTCCACATAGAAAAACTGGCCTCGCACGTGGCTATGCCAGTCGGTTTCTTCAAGCGGGATTTCGCCGCGCGCCTCGTAGGCGATGAGCGGCGGACCATCGGCGCTTTCCAGCAGGGCGTGCAGGTTCTCATCCAGCATTTGGCCATTTCTCGACATAACTTGGCCAGATAACGATATCAGGCCGATAGCTTCCATGGCTAACATTTGCACTCCCAACTAAGTGTTCCGGCGTGGCGGCTTCTCGCCACGCTCAGGGACCATCGACGCCGGAGATCGTCCCCATGATCCGTCTCGTCACCCGCGACTACAGTGAACTGGGCGAAGGCCAGGAAGCAGGCGAAGCCCTGGTGACCTTCGTGGCCTGTGCCCACGCCATGCTCGATCCGAGCACCCCCGAAGACCAGGTGAGGCGGCTGGAACCGCGTCTGCTGGCCCAGCTCCCCACCCTGAAAGCCCTCGGCATATTCGACCTGTTCGACGTCCGCGATCCCGCGCTGGCGGCCTTGCTGGCGGATGAGGACTAGCGTTTGTGAACGGGGATATCTGCCGCACGCATATTTGCCTTGACAACTATATTGTGGGCAATAGAATGTGCGGCTATGAACAGCAGCGTCTGCCCCACACCCGACGGCAGGGATAGCCTCGGCTCCCTGATCGGCATGGTCCGGAGCGAGATCGTGCGAGCGATCGAGTCCGACCTCGCCGCGCAGGGGGCGGACCTGAAGTTCACCCAGTTCCACGTGCTCAAGCGCCTGGCGGTGTTCGGGCCGATGTCCGCGACCGAACTCGCCCGCGCGGTGGACGTGGACGGTGGCGCGATGACACGCCAGCTCGACCAGCTGGAAGCCAAGGGCTACCTGCGCCGCCAACCGCACCAGCAAGACCGGCGCGCGTTGAGGATCGAGCTGACCGAGGCGGGCGAGGCGCTCTGGCGGCACTTGTACGAAAGCAACGTGGCGACGCTCGAACGCGCCCAGCGCGACCTTTCCGCGGAAGAGCGGGAGCGGCTGCACGATTACCTGGGACGCGTGCTCAACGCGCTCCGCGAAAAAGACTGATTCACTGTCGAGGCAAAACTCATGCGTCTGCACACTCTCGTGGCGGCCGTCGGGGCCGCGTTGATCCTTTCCGGCTGCGTGACCAGCCGTGGCCTGGATCCGCAGGGCCAGCTGACCGACCCGGCCACACTCCACGCTGATCGCAGCCTGTCGAAGGCACAGGTTTCTCCGGCGAACTGGCCGGCGGCGGACTGGTGGACCGGGCTGGGCGACAGCCAGCTCGGTGCGTTGATCGAGGAAGCCCTGAAGGACAATCCCGACCTCGCCTCGGCCGATGCGCGCGTGCGCCAGGCCCAGGCGCAGAGCGGCGCGGCCGATGCCTCGCGCGATCCCACCTTCAACGTCGGCGGCGGTGTCGCCGGCGCGCACCTTCCCGGCACGTTGTTCCCCGCGCCGCTGGGCAACCATTTCAGCTGGACGAAGTACGGCTACGGCAACTTCAACTGGGACCTCGACCTGTGGGGCGGCAAGCGCGCCGCGTGGGAAGCCGCGCTCGGCTCGCAGCGTGCCGCGGAGATCGATGCCCGCGCCGCGCGCATCGAGATCTCGACCAATGTCGCGCGTGCCTACGTGCAGCTCGGTTACGCCTTCACCCAGATGGACGTGGCGAAGGCCGAGCTCGACCGCAGCCACGCGTCGCGCGACCTCACCCGCCAGCGCGTCGCCGCCGGCGTCGACAACCAGATCCAGATCAAGCAGTCCGACACCGAGGTCGCCACGGCCGAGCGTGAAATGGCGGTGGCCCAACGTGCCATCGATTCGGCCCGGAGCACGCTGAGCGTGTTGCTCGGCAAGGGACCGGACCGTGGACTCGACATCGGTCGCCCGGCGGTGCTGACGCCGTCGGCCGTCGCGGTGCCGGCCAACCTGCCGGCGGACCTGCTCGGCCATCGCGCCGACCTCGTCGCCGCCCGCTGGCGCGTGGAAGCGGCCTCGAAGGACATCGCCGCGGCGAAGACGGAATTCCTGCCCAACGTCAGCCTCGGCATCCTCGCCGCGCAGGTGGCGGGCGGTTCGGAAAACCTGTTCGCCTCGCGCGCACGCTTCTGGCAGGTGTTGCCGGCTTTCAGCCTGCCGATCTTCGATGGGGGCCGTCTCCGCGCGAACCTCGCAGGGAAGGATGCGGAATACGACCTCGCCGTGGCCCAGTACAACAAGACGCTGGTGGGCGCGTTGAACGAAGTCGCCGACGATCTCTCCGCGCTGGATTCGTTCGGCACGCAGATCGCCGCGCAGCAGCGTGCGGAAGACGCGGCGCAGCAGGCCTACGACCTCTCGCAGCAGCGTTACAAGGCCGGTGTCGGCAGCTACCTGGAATCACTCATCGTGCGCCAGCAGTTGCTCCAGGCCCAGCAGCGCATGGCCGCGCTCCGCGCCCAGCAGGTCGATATCTCCGTCCAACTGATCCAGGCGCTCGGTGGCGGTTTCCGCCCCGAGGCGGACGACCAGCCCGTCGCCGCCGCCACGCCGGCCCACAACTAAGAACACGTCCCGAGGCACCCAACGATGTCACAAGAAACCACCGCCCCCGCCGGCGCCGTCGTGGCGCCGCCACCGAAGAGCCGTCGCGGCTTCTTCCTCAAGCTCCTTGTCCTGGTGCTCGTCCTGGCCGCCATCGGCTGGACCGTCTGGTACTTCGTGGACGGCCGCTGGTACGAGGACACCGACGACGCCTACGTCAACGGCAACGTCGTGCAGATCACGCCGCAGGTCGCCGGCACGGTCACTTCGATCGGTGCCGATGACGGCGACCTGGTCCACCAGGGCGACGTGCTGGTGAAGCTCGATCCGAGCGACGCCGAAGTGGCCCTGGAAAGCGCGCGCGCCAACCTCGCCAACACCGTGCGCCGCGTGCGCGGGCTGTACAACAACGTGGCCTCGGCGCAGGCCGATGTCGCCGTGCGCCAGACCGCCGTGGCGCGTGCCCGTGCCGACTACGAGCGCCGCCGCGACCTCGCCAGGTCCGGCGCGATCTCGGCCGAGGAACTGTCGCATGCCCTCGATACGCTGACCTCCGCCGAGGACAGCCTGTCTTCCGCGAAGCAGGCGTACAGCAGCAGCAAGGTCCTGGTCGACGACACCGTCGTCGCCTCGCATCCTGACGTGCGCGCCGCCGCCGCCCAGCTGCGCTCGGCGTACCTCGACGCCGTGCGTGCCACCCTGATCGCGCCGGTGGACGGCTACGTCGCCAAGCGCACCGTGCAGGTGGGCCAGCGCGTGCAGCCGGGCGCCGCCCTGATGGCCGTGGTGCCGCTGCACCAGGTCTGGATCGACGCGAACTTCAAGGAAACCCAGCTGACCCACATGCGCATCGGCCAGCCGGTCGACGTGACCGCCGACGTCTACGGCAGCGACATCGTCTACAAGGCGAAGGTTCGCAGCCTCGGCGTCGGCAGTGGCAGCGCCTTCTCGATCCTGCCGGCGCAGAACGCCACGGGCAACTGGATCAAGATCGTGCAGCGCGTGCCGGTCCGCGTCGTGTTCACCGATCCCAAGCAGCTGGAAGAAAAGCCGCTGCGCCTCGGCCTGTCGACCAAGGTGACGGTGTCGCTGCACGACCAGAGCGGCCCGTTGCTGGCGAAGCAGGCGCCCACCGCGCCGGAGTTCTCCACGCCGATCTACGATAAGCAGCTCGCCGATGCCGACAAGGACATCGCTCGCGTGATCCACGAGAACGCCTCCGCGGGCGAAGGCGAGCAACAGCAGGCCCCGAAGTAAGGGAACGGCCATGAGCACCGAATTTCGACCGCCAAACCTGGCGCTGTCCACGGTCGGGCTATCGCTCGCGACCTTCATGCAGGTGCTCGACACCACGATCGCGAACGTCTCGCTGCCGACCATCGCCGGCAACCTGGGCGTCAGCTCCAACCAGAGCACCTGGGTGATCACCTCGTTCGCGGTGAGCAACGCGATCGCCCTGCCGTTGACCGGCTTCCTCACCCGGCGCTTCGGTGAAACGAAGCTGTTCGTCTGGGCGACGCTGTTGTTCTCGCTCGCCTCGTTCCTGTGCGGCATAGCGCAGAGCATGAGCATGCTCATCCTGTTCCGCGCCATCCAGGGCGCGGTGGCCGGACCGATGTATCCGATCACGCAGAGCCTGCTGATCTCGATCTATCCACCGGCCAAACGAGGCATGGCGCTGGCGCTGCTGGCGATGGTGACCGTCGTCGCGCCCATCGCCGGTCCGATCCTCGGCGGCTGGATCACCGACAACTACACCTGGCCGTGGATCTTCTTCATCAACGTGCCGATCGGCATCTTCGCCAGCTTCGTGGTGGCCAACCAGATGAAGGGGCGTCCGGAAGTCACCGAGAAGCCCAAGGTCGACTACGTGGGCCTCATCACGCTGATCATCGGCGTGGGCGCGTTGCAGGTGGTGCTCGACAAGGGCAACGACGAAGACTGGTTCTCCTCCACCTTCATCGTGGTCACGTCGATCGTCGCGGCCATCGGCCTGATCGTGTTCCTCATCTGGGAACTCACCGACAAGGACCCGATCGTCAACCTGAAGCTGTTCCGGCACCGTAACTTCGCGATGGGTACCTTGTGCCTCGTGCTGGCCTACGCGGCGTTCTTCGCCATCGGCCTGCTCGTGCCGCAATGGTTGCAGCGCAACGTCGGCTATACGTCCACCTGGGCGGGTTTCGCCGCCGCGCCGCTGGGCATCCTGCCGGTGATACTCACGCCCTTCGTGGGCCGCTATGCGCACAAGTTCGACCTGCGCGTCCTGGCCTCGGGTGCGTTCATCGTGATGGGAGCGACGTGCTTCATGCGCGCCGACTTCTTCCTGGACATCGACTTCTACAGCGTCGCGATGGTGCAGCTGATCCAGGGACTCGGCGTGGCCTTGTTCTTCATGCCGGTGCTCAGCATCCTGCTGTCCGACCTGCAACCGCGCGAGATCGCGGCAGGCTCCGGCCTCGCCACCTTCCTGCGTACGCTGGGTGGCAGCTTCGCAGCATCGCTCACCACCTTCCTGTGGGATCACCGCGCGATCGTCCATCACGAAAGGTTGGCCGAGCACATCACGCCGTTCGACCCCACGGCGCAGCAGGCGCTTGCCCAGATCGGTCACGGGGACCCGCAGTACGCGGCGGCGGCGATGAACCAGATGATTACCCAGCAGGGTTACCAGATTTCGTTCAACGAGGTGTTCCACCTGCTCGGGTATGTCTTCGTGGCCTTGATCTTCGTGGTCTGGCTGGCCAAGCCGCCCTTCGCGGCGAAGGCGGGACCGGCGGCCTCGGGTCACTGAGGCCGTTACCGAAGTACAAAAAAAAGCCGGCGTTGCGAAACGCCGGCTTTTCTTGTTGGTGAGAAACGCGGTCAGATATCGAAGCCGACGCCCACCAGGGCCATCGTCTCGCCACGGTTAGGCTCCTTGAAGCTGCCGTTGGAGATGTGGCGGATCTGGAAGCTCACGTTCTTGTACTGCCAGCCCAGCGTGCTGACGAACTGGTAAGCGCTGGAGAGTGCCTGGGTGCGGCCACCGGCCGTGCCGGCCAGCTGGAAGCTGAAGAAAAACGGCTGGTACCAGTCGCCGGCGCTGCCGTAGTGGAAGCGCGCACCGGCGGCGCCGACCCAGACGTTGTTCGTCACGCCCGGGTGTGCGCCGCGGTACTCGCCGACATGACGGCCGCCGATATAGCCGAGCGATACATCCGGCGACCAGGTGAAGCGGCTCTGCCCCATCGCGCGGGGATCGAACACGGCTTCGATGAAGAAGGCATCGGTGCCGTGGCTGTCCATGTAGCTGCGACCACCCTGGACTTCCAGGTGGGTCTGTGCGGCGGCGGGTACGGTCACGGCGGCGAGGGATAGGGCGGCGAGGGCGCCGAGTGCGAGGCGGGACGAGCGCATGGGGGAACAGGTCCTTGTGGTGGGACGTTAATGAACCGGATCGTTCGGTAAATAGTGTCCAGTGAGCGTGAATAAAGGGGGTAGGTGCAATTATTTGATTCGGAGGCTCAAGGGGCTTGGTTGGAATCACCGTCGATCCTGCAAACCATCCATCCGGTGTCCATGGGTGGGTGTCGTTCGTTCCAGGCGCCAATGTGTTCGCCGCAGGGCGATTTATCCGGTGGCTCGGAGTGCCTACATTGAGGCGAGGTGGCATCGCGCCACGTCCCCGGTGACCTCTCCATGTTCCGCGCCCCCGCGATCTTCGTTTCCCATGGTGCTCCCACCTTCGCCCTCGAACCCGGCCTGCTGGGTTCGCGACTGACCGAGCTCGGTCGACGTTTGGCGAGCGCCACGGCCATCGTCGTGGTTTCGCCGCATTGGCAAACCTGCGGCATCCGCGTCACCGGGGCGCCATGGCCGGAAACGATCCACGACTTCGGCGGCTTTCCTCCACCGCTCTACAGCCTCACGTATCCGTCGCCGGGCTTGCCCGCTCTCGCCGCCGAGGTGGTTTCGATGCTTATCGACGGCGGTTTCGCGGCGATGGTGGATGCGGAGCGCGGCTACGATCATGGGACGTGGGTGCCTTTGCGCTACCTGCGACCCGATGCCGACACGCCGGTGATCCAGGTCTCGATGCCACACAACCTCGATGCCGCCGGCGCCCTTCGACTCGGCAAGGCGCTGGCACCGTTGCGGGATCGTGGCGTCGCGGTGGTGGGCTCGGGCAGTCTCACCCATAACCTGCACGAGGTCCGCCGTGCGGGCGAATCGGCGGCCTATGCGAAGGAGTTCGCGGCGTGGAGCCGCGAGGCCGTGCTGTCGGGCCACGTCGATGCCCTGGTCGACTATCGTCGCCTTGCCCCGAGCGCCATCCGTGCCCATCCGACCGAAGAGCATTACCTGCCCTTGCTGGTGGCGGTGGGCGCCGCGCGGGGCGACACGCCGATGGCGATCGATGGCGGCATCACCTACGGCGTGCTCTCGATGGATTCCTACGCGTGGGGTGTCGCGTAGGAACGTTCCTCAGACCTGCGCCTGCCCACCGTCGACGAACAGTTCCACGCCGGTGATGTAGCTCGCCTCGTCGGAAGCGAGGAAGGACACCGCCTTCGCCACCTCGTCGGGGGTGCCGGTCCGGCCCAGCGGCGTGATGCCTTCCACGTAGGCCGTGTATTCGGCGATCTGCTCGTCGCTCATGCCCAGTTCCGTCTTGTACCCGGGCGTCACGATGGTGCCCGGGGCCACCACGTTGACGCGGATGTCGCGGCCCTTGAGGTCACTGGCCCAGGTCCGTGCGAACGACCGCAGCGCGGCCTTCGTGGCCGCATAGACGCCGAACGCCGCCGGTCCCTTGATCGACACCATGGACCCGTTCAGGACGATCGCCGATCCCGGTCCCATCAGTTCGAGCCCCTTCTGCACGGTGAAGAGCGTGCCCTTCACGTTGATGCCGAAGTATTTGTCGAACTGGGCTTCGGTCACCTGGCCGAGGGCCACGAACTCGCCACCTCCCGCATTGGCAAACAGGATGTCCAGGCGTCCGCTCTGACGGCGGATGGTGTCGAAGATGCGGTCGAGGTCGGCGGCCCGGGCGATATCGCCCTGGATCGCGGTGACGCCGAGCTTCGCGGAGGCAGCGTCTAGCTCGGCCTGTCGGCGGCCGGTGATGTAGACCGTGGCGCCTTCGCGTACGAAACGCTCCGCCGTGGCCAGGCCGATGCCGGAACTGCCGCCGGTGACGAGCACGATCTTGCCGGCGTGGCGCGAGGTATGGACGTTGCTGGTGTCGAGGGTATGCATGCGAGTTCTCCGGGGGCCACCGCGTGGCCGATGAACCCAATCTAGTTATTCGTCCTGCATGGATAAATAATCGAATCACGATTTCATTATTCATATAGGGAAACAACCATGGACCGTTTGCTCGCCATGCGGGTGTTCGGCCGCCTCGTCGAGACCGGGGGCTTTGGGCGCGCGGCCGACGCATTGCGCATGCCCAAGTCCACGGTGACCAAGTTGATCCAGGGGCTTGAGGCGGAGCTGGGCGTCCGTCTGCTTGAACGCACCACGCGCCGGGTGACGGTGACCGCCGAAGGCGATGCCTACTACGAACGCACCCGCCAATGGCTCGCCGAACTGGACGACTTCGAAACCACGCTCGCCGGTGGCCGCGGCAACCCCGTGGGCAGCCTGCGGGTGGATACCGGCGGTTCGGTGGCGGCGGCACTCATCCTGCCCAGGCTCCCGGAATTCCGCGCGCGCTATCCCGGTATCCGCGTGCAACTGGGGGTGACCGACCGGACCGTGGACCTGATCGGCGAGGGCATCGATTGCGCCATTCGCAGTACCGCCGACGATCCGAACCTGGTGACCCGGCAAATCGCCGAATTGCCCTGGATGTTGTGTGCCACGCCCGGTTACCTCGCGCGCCGTGGAACGCCGGCCGTTCCGGCGGACATCCTGCGTGAGGGTCATGACGTGATCGGCTATTTCTCCGCGCGCAGCGGCCGCACCCAGCCGCTGCGGTTTCGCGAGGACGCGCGCGAGACCCTGATCGAGGTGAAGGCGGCCGTCGAGGTCAACGAGAGCAACGCCCACACGGCGGCGGTGATGGCCGGCCTGGGGCTGGCGCAGACCCTGGCGTTCACGACGAACGAACACGTCGCTCGCGGACGCCTGGTTAGCCTGCTACCGGAATATCAGCCCGCTCCCTTGCCGGTGTATCTCGTCTATCCGCCGGAGCGCAGGCACAACGCCCGGCTACGGAGCTTCGTGGACTGGATCGCCGATGAACTGCCGGCCCAGGCAGCGGGGCTGTAGAGGTTTTTACCCGGAGGTATTGACCTTATATTTAGCCCGGGTAATATGTGGGGCAACTTGAGACCGACGGCAGCGCCATGTCCACTTACACCGCTTTCCTCGAACATCGCCATCTCGCGGCTGGCTCGCTCGCCGTCGTGGCCGAGCGCTGCAAGATGCTGCTCGACAGCGATCCCGGAGCCACGCCGATCATCTACGACGACAGCACCGGCCGGCCCGTGGATATCGACTACCGTGGCACCGTCCACGACGTGCTCGCGCGTTTGCCTGGCTCCGACCTCGCGACGAAGCGTGGCCCGGGCCGGCCCAAGCTCGGCGTCGTGGCTCGCGAGGTCACCTTGCTTCCGCGGCATTGGGAATGGCTGGCCAGCCAACCCGGTGGGGCATCCGTCGCCTTGCGCCGCCTCGTCGAAGCGGCCAGCCGCGACGGTGCGCCGGCCGATCGCGTACGGCAGGCGCGCGAAGCGGTGGACAGGGTGATGTCGGCGCTCGCGGGCGACCTGCCCGGATATGAAGAAGCCTCCCGGGCTTTTCATCGTCACGAGGCCGGGCGGTTCCAGGCGCTTATCCAGGACTGGCCGGCAGACGTGCGCGACTACGTGCATATGCTGGCGTCGCGCGCTATCGGCGAGGGCTAGGGCGGGAGCCGACCCTGTCGGCGATGGGTGCTTGCCTCGACCTGGCCCGCTGCCGCGGGATCGCCGACGAAGTCGGCTCCCACAAGGTCGGCTCCCACAGGGTCTGCGTCCACCCGGACTACTCGACGTCGATAGTGGTGAGTTTCCCAGTTGTGGGAGCCGCTTCAGCGGCGATGGGTGCTTGCCTCAATCTGGCCCGCTGCCGCGGGATCGCCGACGAAGTCGGCTCCCACAAGGTCGGCTCCCACAGGGGCGGCTCCCACAGGGGCGGCTCCCACCAGTCATCCAGCCTCTAGCCTCTAGCCTTGCGGATCTTCAGCCAGCGCTTGTACCGGCGCTTCAGCTTGCGGCGGTACTTGCGCTCCTTGCGATCGTGGTTCCACAGGTAGATCGCAGGCGTGCTGAGCAAGGTGAGCAACTGCGAGACGAGCAGGCCGCCGACGATGGCGATGCCCAGCGGCCGGCGCATTTCCGAACCCACGCCGAAGCCGATCGCCAGCGGCAGGGCCGCGCCCATCGCCACCAGGGTGGTCATCGTGATCGGGCGGAAGCGCACGAGCGCCGCCTGGCGGATGGCTTCCACCGGCGACATGCCGTGCTCGCGCTGCGCGACCAGGGCGAAGTCCACCATGAGGATCGCGTTCTTCTTCACGATGCCGATCAGCAGCAAGACCGAGATGATCGCCATCAGGGTGAGCTGGGTCTGGGTGACCAGCATGGCGAGGAACGCGCCGGCGCCCGCGGCCGGCAAGGTCGAGATGATGGTCAACGGATGGCCCAGGCTCTCGTACAGGATGCCGAGCACGATGTAGACGGCGAGAATGGCGCCGATCAGCAGCACCATGCCGTTCGACTGCGCGTCACGCAGGCGCTGGTTCGCGCCGGTGAAATCCATGCGCACGCCTTCCGGCAGGTTGATCGCATGCACGGCCTGCTCGACCAGGGTGTTGCCCTTGTCCGCCGTGATTTTCGGCGCGAGGTTGTAGGTGATATCCGCCGATTCGAGCTGGTTCTGGTGGGTCACCGCGCTAGGCACCGCGACTGGCGCGATCTTGGCCACGGCGGAGAGAGGGATCATCGTGCCCACGCTGTTCTTCACGTAGGTGTTGAGCAAGGCGTCGGGGCTCAGTGTCTGCGCGGCCGCGGCCGTCAGCACCACCCAGTATTGGTTGATGTCGGAATAGATGATCGAGACCTGGCGCTGGCCGAAGGCGTTGAACAGCGCCGAGTCGATCATGCCCATGCCCACCTGGAGGCGCGAGGCCGCGTCGCGGTCGACCTTCACCATCTGTTGCTTGCCGACGATGTCGAAGTCGCTGCCGACGTCGCGGAACTCCTTCATGCCGCGCATCTGGCGCACGAGCTTCAGTGCCCAGGGTTGCAGGTCCTCACCGCTGGTGCTGATCAGCTGGAACGAGTACTGGCCGCGATTGCTGTTGCCACCGCCACCGCCGAGGAACTGCACCGGATTCATGAAGACCTGGACATCGGAGAACTTCTCGTACTCCTTGCCCAGCCTGTCCATGATCTCCTTGATCGATTCCTTGCGCTGGCCCGGGGCGTTGCCCTTGGGCTTGAGGTCGACGAACATCAGGCCCTGGTTGCCCACGGCGCCACCGTTGTCGCCGCCGAGGATCGTGGTGACATCCGCCACCGTGTCGTCTTTCTGCATCAACTCGCTGACGCGCTTCAGGCGGCGCGTCATCTCATCGGGCGATATGTTGGCGTCGGCGCTGATCTGCGCCTGCAGCATGCCGGTGTCCTCGTCGGGCATGAAATTGCCACCGGCCGTCTTCACCACGGCGATGGCGAGCACGACGGTCGCGCCGAGCAGGATCAGGGGCTGCCAGCGCATCAGGCGGCGATGGCGCATCGCCCAGTCGAGCGCGCGCTGGTAGACGCCGAGGAAGCCCCGGTCGAAACGTTCCAGGGCCAGTTCCCAGCGGCCCGGCTTGCGGTCCGGCGCGTCGTGCTTGAGGTAATGCGCGCATAAGGCCGGGGTGAGCGTCAGCGACACCACCGCCGAGATCAACACGGCCGCGGCGAGCGTCACCGAGAACTCGCGAAGCAGCTTGGTGATCATGTTGTTGCCGAACAGCAACGGCGCGAACACCGCCACCAGCGACAGCGTGATGGAGATCACCGTGAAACCGATCTCGCGCACGCCTTCCAGCGCCGCCGCCATGGGTTTCGCACCGTTCTCCATGTGCCGGACGATGTTCTCGATGACCACGATGGCGTCGTCGACGACGAAGCCGATGCACAGCACCAGCGCCATCAGCGACATCGTGTTCAGGGTATAGCCCAAGGTCCACATCACGACGAACGCACCCGCCAGCGACAGCGGCACGCTGAGCGTGGCGATCATCGTCGGCCCCAGGCGGCGCAGGAACACCAGCATCACCAGGATGACCATGACGATACTGATCATCAGCGCGACCTTGACCTCGTGCAGCGCCGACTGCGTGGTCTGGGTCAGGTCGAAGATCGGGGTGACCTTCGCATCCGCAGGCAGCAGCGCCTGGAACCGTGGCAACGCCGCACGGATGGCTTCCGCGGTGGCGATGGAGTTCGCCTCCGGGCGCTTGCTGATCTGCATGGTGACCGAGCGTTCGCCCTGGAACCACGCGGCCTGGAACTGGTCCTGCTGGCCGCTGTGGACATTGGCGATGTCCGAGAGCCGTACCGGCACCCCGTCGCGCATGGCGATCAGGATGTTGGCGAAGTCCTTCGGGTCGCGCAGGCCGTCGTTCGCGATCACCGTCATCTGCGTTTCGCCATCGGAGAGCACGCCCTGCGGCGAGTTCACGTTGGCGGCCTGCAAGGCGTTCGAGACGTCGTTCGCGGTCAGCCGCTTCGCCGCCAGGGCGTTCGTGTCCAGTTCGATGCGCACCGCATGGGGCGTCCCGCCGAACACCTGTACACGCGAAACGCCGTCGATCTGCGCCACCGCCGGGCGGATCAGCGTGTCGACCACGTCGTAGAGCTTGTCCGGGGGCATGGTCTTCGATGTCATCGCGACCAGCAGCACCGGGATCTGGCCGGTGTCGAACTTGAAGTACTGCGGTGGCGAGGGCATGCCGGCCGGAAGGTCGGCGGCCGCCGCGTTGATCGCGGCCTGTACGTCGCGGGCGGCGGCGTCGGTCGAGCGATCCATGTTGAAGCGGACGCGGACGAAGCCGGAGTTCTCCGTGCTGTTGGAGTACATCTGGTCGACGCCCGGGATCTGGCCCAGGTGGCGCTCCAGCGGCGCGATGACCGTCGACGCCATGGTCTGCGCGTTGGCGCCGGGCATCTGCGCCTGGATAAAGACCGCCGGTACCTCGATCGAAGGCAACGCGGCGACGCCCAGCAGCATGTATGCGATCGCGCCGGCGAGGGTCAGGCCCGCCGCGAGCAACGAGGTACCGATCGGCCGGCGAATGAATGGTGCAAAAAAGTTCACGACACTTCCTGTGATCGCGGGAAGGCTCCCCGCGCCCGCGAACTTTATGACGTTCCGCTTGTTTCGTCGCGTGTGCCTTTAGTGGGGGCCCTGCCGGAAGGCAGGGGTCCCCCGTTCATACGGCGGCGCGTCAGCGCCCGGGCGCGTAGCGGAACGTCAGGTAATACGTACGTCCCAACTGGTTGTAGAACGCCGCCGTCTCGTAGCGCTTGTCCGCGACGTTGGCGACCCGGCCCTGCACGCTCCAGTCCGTGTCCAGGTGCCAGGTCGCGCGGAGGTCGGCCGTGGCGTAGCCGCCGAGGCGGCGGGTGTTGGCCGCGTCGTCGTAGCTGTAGCCGGCCGCGTAGACCGAACCGCCGAGGGTGAAGCGGCCGAGGTCCTTGTCGAGGTCGACCCGCGCGGTGCGCTCGGGACGGCGCGCCAGCAAGTTGCCGTCTTGCACGCCCGAATCGCGATTCTTCGGCTGCTGGAGGGTGGCATAGGCCCGCACGTGCCAGCCGTCGACGTCGGCGCCGACCTGTCCTTCCAACCCGCGAATGCGCGCCTTGCTCACGTTCACCGGCAGGAAGTTCGCATCGAAGCCGATCAGGTCGTCGACCGTGGTCTGGTAGGCGTTCACCGCCCAGTTCCACACGCCCGGCCGCGCCGAGAGGCCGATCTCGGCCGTGCGCGAGGTTTCCGGGTTCAGGTTCACCGGTGCGCCGTAAGGATAGAACTCGTCGTTGAACGTGGGCGCATGGAAGGCCGTGCCGTACGAGGCGGTGATCTTCATGCCGTTGTCGAAGCGGAAGCCGTAGGCCGCCGAGCCGGTCGTGTGGTTGCCGAACTGGGTGTTGTGGTCGTGCCGCGCCGACAACTGGATCTCGTGCGGACCGAACAGGCCCTGGTAGAGCGCGAACACGCCGGTGTTGTTCCGCGAGTCCTTGAGGTAGTCCGTATCGCTTTTCAGCTTTTCCTGTTGGAAGTCGACGCCCGCACTCAGCGTCTGGCCCGTCGCGAGGGTGAAGTCGTTCTGCCAGGACGCCTGGTTGCGCTTCGAATAGAGGTAACCGACGCGAGCCTTGTCCACGCCGTAATGGACGAAGTCGAGGGTCTTGTCGGCTCCATTGAGGTAATTGTCGGCACGGTCCTGGTTCTGGCCCAGGCTGAGCGACATGCGCCAGTTCGCCAGCACGTCGAACGCCAGCTTCGTGCCGGCCACCTGTTGCGAGCGCCGGGTCAGGTTCTGGAAGTCGCCGTCGTACTCGATGTCGCCCTTGCTGCGCAGCCAGCTGCCGGTCAACTCGGTGCCGTCGTCCCAGCGATAGCCGCCGGACAGCGCACCGTTGTACGTGCGGGAGGCATCGTGGTCGGGTTCGTCGGTGAAGCAGCCGGCGAAGGCGGCCGCGGCGCCGATGCGGCAGGCGTTGATGCCGGCCGTGTACTGCCCGCCCAGGCTGGCGTTGTACCAGCCGTGCTGGCTTCCGCCGGACACGCCCACCTGGCCCGCCGAGTAGCCATGGCTGCCACCGGTCACCGAGAGCGTCGGCGTGGGCGCTTCGCCGGCTTGCCCGTGGCGGGTGAAGATCTGGATCACGCCGCCGATGGCATCGGACCCGTACAGGGCGGAGCGAGGGCCGCGGACGATCTCGATGTGATCGATCTGCTCCACGGGAAGCTGCTCGTAGGCGGGCAGGCCGGCGCCCACGGTGCCCACGCGGACGCCGTCCAGCAGCACCAGGGTGTGCGACGAGTTGGTGCCGCGCATGAACAACGACGTCTGCTGGCCGATGCCGCCGGCATTGGCGATCGTCACGCCCGGCAAACCGGTGAGCAGGTCCTGCACGCTCACCGGCTGCAGGCGCTCGATGTCCTCGCGGGTGATCAGGGTGACCGGCGCGAGTACCTCGTCCAGTGGCGTGGCGGCGCGATTGGCGGTCACCACGACCGGATCGAGCCGGTCGGGCGCGGCTTCGTCGGCGGCGTGGGCCGCGGCGATGGACGACAACAGGGCCGCCGCGAGCAGGGTCTTCTTCATGGAACCGTCTTCCTCAGCCGCCGGGCGGCAATGTGCGAAGGACGCTCGAGGAGGACGTGCGACGAACGGCGAACGGGCGGAAACCCGGTGGCTGCCCGGATCCGCCCTCCGCGAATCGACCGAAACAGGGACGCCCGCCACGTGGGGCGGGGCGCTCATCGGGCCGGTCTCCGGACTCGCGCCAGCCACCGCAGGGTGGCGGAACCGGTGCCTTCCCGCTTGCGCAGTGGCGTGAGGCCGGTTCCATGAGAAAGGTCTGACGACCTACCCGGATGGACGCTTACCGTTGCGGGGGCAGTGCCGGCCTTGCCACGACGTGGCGCACCGGCTTCCCGTTTCATCCTCCCCGGCCTTGGCCGGTCGGGACACCCGAACCGGTCGATGGTACCCGTCGGGGCCCCCGGCTGTCACGGATACTTAACGGAATTCTTAACGCGCACTTGACGGGCGCAAAATAATTCGATTACAACCGCAACCGATAGCCGTCGGGCGCAATAACTTGCGCACGGGGAGCATGGGCAGCCAGGGCCGCATCCGGGGGATGGGTACCAAAGCCCATGAGACGGCGTCGAAACGAGTTCGGCCACCTCTTGTGGCCGGCTTACTTGCTGTTTATCGGGGAGACAAGACATGCAACGTTCCACCAAGCGTACCGGCGTGCTGCGCCGATCGACCCTTTGCACCGCGCTCGCCCTCTGCTTCGCCAGCGGCGCCGTGCTCGCCCAGTCCAATGCTTCCGGTGTCGTCTTCGGCCGCGTCGCGCAGCCGGAAGGCGCCGTCATCCACCTGCAGAACCTGGATACCGGCCTGACCCGTGACGTCGGCGTCGACGCCGATGGCCGCTACCGCGCCAGCTCGCTGCCGGTCGGCCGCTACAAGGTCACCGTGGAGCGCGGCGGCCAGGCCGTCGAGACCCGCGACAATGTCCAGGTGAACCTGGGCGGCGGCGTCGACGTGTCCTTCGCGGGTGCCTCCACCACCACCGCCGAGGCACAGAACCTCGAAGGCGTGCAGGTCACCGGTAACGTGCTTCCCGCGATCGACGTGTCGCAGGTGGACTCGCGCACGGTGCTCACCTCGGAACAGCTGCAGAAGCTGCCGCTCGCTCGTGACGTCACCGCCGCCGCGCTGCTCGCGCCGGGCGTCATCTCCGGCGACAGCCGCTATGGCAACGTGGCCTCGTTCGGTGGTTCGTCGGCTTCGGAGAACCAGTACTACATCAATGGTTACTCCGTCACGAACGCGCTTACCGGCCTCGGCTTCACGAGCCTGCCTTACGATGCAATCGACCAGCAGCAGATCTTCACCGGCGGTTACGGCGCGGAATACGGCCGTTCCACGGGCGGTGTGATCAACATCGTGTCCAAGCGTGGCGGTAACGAGTGGAAGGGTGGCGTCGGCATGTACATCCAGCCGAACGGTGCACGCCAGTCGCCGCGCAACATCTACCGCACGAACGGCCAGTTGTTCCAGAACCGTGGCGGCAACGAACGCAGTGACACGCAGTACACCGCCTATATCAGCGGTCCCTTGATCAAGGACAAGCTGTTCTTCTTCGGTGCCGGCGACTTCACTCGTACCAATACGACCACGACCAGCAGCATCCTCGCTCCGCAGCGCACGAACCAGACGCAAAAGGCGACGAAGTGGTTGGGCAAGATCGACTGGAATATCACCGATAACCACCTGCTCGAATTGACCGGCCTCGGCGACAAGACCAACACCGAGCGTAGCGTCTACGCCTATAACTATGCGACGCGCAGCCGCGGCAATTACCTGGGCACGGACAACCTCAAGAACTTTGATGCGGGTGCGGGTTCGGCTCCTGGCGGCGATGTCTACATCGGAAAATACACCGGTTACATCACGGACGACCTGACGGTTAACGCACTGTACGGTCACACCACGACCAATCACGAGCGCGACATCGGATATTCCGGCGCCGCCAATTGTCCGTGGATCACCGATAACCGGCGCGGCATCGCCAATCCCATCACCGGTTGCGGCCTGGTGAATGGCACGGTGCTGAACGCAGGTGCGAAGGATAAGACCCACGGCTGGCGTCTCGACGTCGAATACCACGCGGGCGACCACGATCTGCGCGCGGGTCTGGACAACCAGACGCTGGAATCGACCTCGGGCCAGATCTATGAGGGTGGCTACCGCTGGGTTTATCGCAATGCGGGCAGGGTCACCGGTCGCCCGGATATCGTTCCGCCGCCGGGCACCGCGTACGTCGTTGAAAAACGTCTCTTCGAGACGGGCGCCACGGTCAAGACCGAACAGGAAGCTCAGTTCATCGAAGATAACTGGCAGGTCACCGATCGCTGGAGGATCTACGTCGGCCTTCGCAACGAGCAGTTCAAGAACTTGAATGGCGACGGCACTACCTACGTCAAGCAGCGCCACCAGCTCGCGCCTCGCCTGGGCGCCACCTGGGACGTCTTCGGCGACTCTACGTTCAAGATCTACGCGAATGCCGGTCGTTACCACCTGGCCATTCCGTCGAACGTCGCGATTCGTGGAGCCTCCGCGTCGACCTACTACAGCGAGTACTACACCTACGGCGGTGTGGGTCCGAACGGCGAGCCTACCGGCCTCACCCAGCTGGGTAGCCGCGCTTACCTCAACGGCGAGGACGGCACCACGCCCGATCCGAAGACCGTCGCCGCCAAGGGCATCGACGCGTATTACCAGGACGAATACATCCTGGGCTTCGACAAGGCGATCAACGATAACTGGAGCTTCGGCGCCAAGGCCACGTATCGCAAGCTGAAGAGCTCGATCGACGACTTCTGCGATTCGCGCCCGTTCGAAGCGTATGCCGCACGCAACAACATCGACATCAGCAACGCATCGTTGCCGGGCTGCTACTTGTTCAATCCGGGCAAGTCGAACGAATTCCTGGTCGACGTCGGCGGTGGCAACTATGTTCCGTTCAATCTTCGCAAGGACGACTTCACCTCGCCCGAAGGCGTTGCATTCCCCGATCTGAAGCGCAGCTACTATTCGCTCGATCTCTACCTCGAGCATCACTTCGCCGACGATTGGTACGGCCGCGTCGATTACACCTTCTCGCGCAGCTACGGCAACTCGGAAGGCCAGCTGAAGTCGGATATCGGCCAGCTCGATCCGTCGGTGACCCAGGACTGGGATGCGCCGGAGATCATGCAGTACGCAAATGGTCCGCTGCCCAACGACCGTACGCATCAGTTGAAGGCGTACGGTTACTGGCAGGCTTCGCAGGAATGGCTGCTCGGCGGCAACCTCGCGGTGGCCACGGGCCGTCCGAAGAACTGCATCGGCGTGGATCCGGTAGATGCGATCCAATACGGCGCGTCGTACTTCGAGTGCGGCTTCCAGCCGTCGCCGCGCGGTTCGAAGGGCCGCCTGCCCTATACCTGGAACCTCGACCTGAATGCCGAATACCGTCCGCTGTGGGCCGGTGACAAGCAGCCGCTGGCATTCACCGCCACGGTGTTCAATGTCGTCGGCAGCCAGCGCCCGGTGGGCCAGATCGACGTGGGCGAGACGGGTACGGTGGCGAACGGCGTGCCGGTGGTCAGCGACGACTATCGCCGTCCGATCGCTTTCCAGAACCCGCGTTACCTGCGTCTGGGTGTGCGTTACGACTTCTCGCTCTAAGTACTGTCTCTTATACACATCT
>NZ_JBPGXU010000076.1:0-19011 GCF_056755675.1 Luteibacter sp. KNZ12-1A
AGATGTGTATAAGAGACAGGCTCTGCCCCGCCACCCCAACCGCGAGGGCGAAGCCGAGCCGGAGACGAAGCCGGTCTGCCGCTACCGCTGACCCGAGCGGCACACATCCGCCTGGGCCGGGTAGCGCTCCACGCACCATGCCACCCATTTGCGCATGCTCTGCTTGCGCTGGCTGGGGAGCAGGTGGCCATTCTGGGGGCCCATGGTGAAACCGGTCAGTTCCGTCAGCACGGCTTCGAGGCCGTCATGCACGTACCAGGGTTTGTACTGGCGTTCCGCACGTCCGCCCGAGCGGTGTATCCAGATCGACTGTTCCGGCAGACGGCGATCGTCGCCGAGGTGCGCGATGATGTAAGGGACGCCGGCCCTGCCGAGTCGCAACAACTGGTTGAAGGCACGATCTTCGCTCGCCGCGTCTTTCGTCGTGTCGTCGACGAGGCGGGCGACACGAGGCGCGAGGTCTTCCGCCGGCCCAGGCCCGGCATCTTCCGCCGAGGCGATGGACGTGGCGACGAGTAGAACCAGCGCGAGTGCGAAGGGCTTCATGGCATCAGGCGTCGCCGCGGAAGAAAGGGTAGGGCGCCAGGAAGATCAGCCAGATCATCAGCACGATGCCGATGTACTTCACCACGCGGAACAGCTTCGGATTGGCCTTCTTGAACTTGCGCGTGCGCTCGCGGCCACGCTGGTTGAGCGCGAACATGCGATTGACGAAGCCCACCTGTTCCTTGCCGTCGTCGCTGTTGGGCGAGGCGGTGATCGAACCCATGAAGGCGCCGACGCGCTTGTTGATCGCGGTCATGAGGCCGCTCTTCAGCGGGCGCTCCACGTCGGCGAAGAGGATGACGCGGGTCTGGTCCGTGCGGTTCTCCGCCCAGTGCACATAGGTCTCGTCGAAGACCACGTCCTTGCCATCGCGCCATGCATGCATTTCGCCATCGACGAAGATGCGGCACTCGTCGGAGTTCGGTGTGATGAGGCCGAGGTGGTAGCGCAGCGAACCGGCGAACGGATCGCGGTGCGGGTTGAGCTTGCTGCCCGGCGGAAGCAGGGCGAACATCGCCGCCTTCACGCTCGGGATGGAATTCAGCAGTTTCACCGTTTCCGGGCACAGCGCCTCGGCGGAGGCGAGCGGTTCGCCATACCATTTCAGGTAGAAGCGCTTCCAGCCCTGCTTGAAGAAGGAATTGAAGGAAGCGTCGTTGTGCTTTTCCGCCGAGCGGATGAAGCCTTCGTCGAACAGGTGCATCGCTTCCTGGCGGATCGTCTGCCAGTTGGCCTGCAGCAGGTCGAGTTGGGGGAATCCGCGGCGATCGAGGATCGGTCGTGCGGGCACGGCGGAGAAGGCGTACATCAACAGGTTGTAAGGCGCGAAAATCGCCGAGTGATCCACCAGCTGACGGTCGAAGCGCAGGCGCGAGCGGCCGCGCAGGTGCACCAGCAGCACGCAGAGCGTGAACAGGATCAGCACGTACAGGACGATGAAGCGGGGCCCGAGGAAATTCATGGGTTGGACTCGAGGGGGACGGGCGATACATACGGCCCCAAAGGGCCCGTATCAACGCCGCTAGGATACTCCGGGCTCAGTGCCCGAGCACGTGGGCCGCGCCACCGCCCGGCCGCCAGGCCCGCTGGAAGGCCTTGTCCAGCCAGGCGACGGCGATACGCACGGCGGCATGCGGCGATTTGCCCTTGGCCAGCTCGGCGGCCACCGCGGAGGCCAGGGTGCAGCCACTGCCATGCCCTTCGAAAGGCAGGCGCGGATGGCGGACCTCGATCACGCCATCGGCATCGTAGTAACGATCGACGATCTCGCGTCCCTTGGCGTGGCCGCCCTTGAGCAATACGCCTCGTGCGCCCAGGGCAAGCAGGTCGGCGCCCGCTGCGTCGATGTCGCGGCCGAGCGGGCGTCCGAGCAGGGTTTCGGCTTCGGGCAGGTTGGGCGTGAGTACGTCGGCCAGCGGGATCAGCCGGCCGGTCAGCGCGTCGAGCGCGTCGTCATCGAGCAGCCGGGCGCCGCTGGTGGCCAGCATGACCGGATCGACGACGAGCCATGCCGGTTTGCGCCGGCGCATTTCCGTCGCCACGAGACGGGTCATCGCGGCGCTGCCGAGCATCCCGGTCTTGACCGCCGCGATGGGGAAGTCGTCGAAGACGGCGTCGATCTGGCTGCGGACGTGGGCGAGAGGAAGCGTGTGGACGGCGCTCACGCCACGCGTGTTCTGCGAGGTGACGGCGGTGATGGCGGTGAGGCCATGGGTGCCGCGTGCGCGGAAGGTTTTCAGGTCGGCCTGGATGCCGGCACCGCCGCCGGAATCCGAGCCGGCGATGGTGAGCGTGTTGGGGATGGGAGTGCGCATGGGTTGAGGATAGGGGCGCGGGCGGCATGCCCGCGCCCTTTAGGTGCGACCTACAACGCCTCGGAAGCGAAGTCGGCCAGTCTCGAGCGCTCGCCACGCTTCAGCGTGATGTGCCCCGAATGCGCCCACATCTTGAAACGATCCACGGCATAGGTGAGGCCGGACGTCGTCTCGGTGAGGTAGGGCGTGTCGATCTGCTCCACGTTACCCAGGCAGACGATCTTGGTTCCCGGGCCGGCGCGGGTGATCAGGGTCTTCATCTGCTTCGGCGTGAGGTTTTGCGCCTCGTCGATGATGAGATAGCGGCTGAGGAACGTACGCCCGCGCATGAAGTTCAAGGAACGGATCTTCACGCGGGAGGCGAGCAGGTCGTTCGTGGCCTGGCGGCCCCATGAGCCACCTTCCTCCGGATTGGCGAGCACTTCCAGGTTGTCCGTCAGCGCCCCCATCCACGGTGTCATCTTCTCTTCCTCCGTACCGGGCAGGAAGCCGATGTCCTCGCCGACCGATACCGTGGCGCGCGTCATGATGATCTCGCGGTAACGCTGCTGGTCCATCACCTGGGCGAGTCCCGCGGCGAGGGCGAGCAGCGTCTTGCCCGTGCCCGCGGTGCCGAGCAGGGTGACGAAGTCGACGTCCGGGTCCATCAGCAGGTTGAGCGCGAAGTTCTGCTCGCGATTGCGCGCGGCGATCCCCCATACGCCATGCGCGGCGTGGGTATGGTCGTCGAGCAACACGAGCCGGGCCTTGCGCGCATCCTCGTCGCCGGATAGTTCGAGCACGCGCAGCTCGACGTCGTTCTCGCCGGGCATGTACAGGCACTGGTTCGGATACCACAGCTCGTCGTCGCGGACACTCACCTCGTAGAAGGTGCGACCGCGCTCGTTCCACGAGCGCAGTTCCGGGTGACGCTCCCAGAAGTTCTCCGGCAGTTCGTCGGAGCCGGTGAAGAGCAGGGCGAAATCGTCGAGGGCGCGATCGTTCTCGTAATCCTCGGCGGTGATGCCGTAGATCGAGGCCTTGATGCGGAGATTGATGTCCTTGGTGACGAGGATCACCGGACGGTCGGGGTACTGGTCGCGAAGGTCGACGACCGAGGCGAGGATCTGGTTGTCGGCCTTGCCGTTGCCGTGGCTCGCGCGTTGCTGGAAGAACAGCCTTCCCACCGCGCCGCGCTTGAGCTTGATGCCTTGCGGATTGACCAGTTCCAGGCCGTCGCGAAGACCCTGGCCACCGCCGCCGCGCTCGATCAATTCGTTGAGGAAACGGCTTACCTGGCGGCCGTTGCGCGATACTTCGGAGCCACCTTTCTTCTTGTCGTCCAGTTCCTCCAGCACCGTCATCGGTATGAAGACATCGTGTTCCTCGAAGCGGAACAACGACGTCGGATCGTGCAGCAGCACGTTGGTGTCGAGGGCGTAGATGCGCTTGCTTCCGGTCATGCGGAAGTGACCTCATGCAGAGGTTGCGAGAACCGGCCGCACGGCGACGGCCGGGGGGAGGTGCCGCATGACGCGGTATTCGTCACGCGGTGGGAACACTCTCAAGCACGGCCTGTGCGTGGCCGGGAACCTTCACCCCGCGCCATTCCGTGTGGATCCTGCCGTCGGGATCGATGAGGAAGGTGCTGCGTACGACACCCATGTGGCGCTTGCCGTAGAGCACTTTCTCGTGGATGACGTCGAAGGCCTGGCACCAGGCTTCGTCGGCGTCGGAAACGAGCGGGAAGGGCAATTGATGCTTGGCGGCGAAATTCGCATGCGAGCGCACCGAATCGCGGGAGACACCGATCACTTCGGCATTCAGGGCCTGGAACCGGGCGTGGAGATCGCGGAAATCCTTCGCCTCGTTCGTGCAACCGGGCGTGTTGTCCTTCGGATAGAAGAACACCACCACCCACTGTCCCTTGAGCGAAGAGAGGGACAGCGTCGAACCATCGCCGAGCGTGCCTTCGAGTTTGGGGAGCTTCTTGCCCTTGGAGATCATGCGTACGTCTGCTGCTCCTTCCGGATCAGAATTTCACGGGGTCCATGATGGCGTCGAGGTTGAGGCCATCGCACAGTTCGAGGAAATCGTCGCGCAAGGCGGCGATGTGCGTTTCCGAGGGAATGCCGATCGTGATCTGCGCCTGGAACATCTCGGCGCCGGTCTGCATCGCCTGGTAACGCATGGATGAGAGTTGTTCCACGCTGATGTCGCGCCGCGAGAAGAATTCGATGATCTTCACGAGGATGCCTGGCCGGTCGGCGGCGATCACCTCGACCAGGTAGGGCAGCAGGTGGGCGGTGGGTTCGCGCGGCGTGGTGCGGTAGTGGACGATCGGCAGTTCCTCGTCCCGGGCCAGCTTGCCCAGCGAGGTCTCCAGCTTGGCCACGGCGTCCCAGGCGCCGCTGGCCAGGAGCATCACCGACGTGTCGTTGCCGATCGTGGAGACGCGGGCATCGGCGAGGTTGCAACCAGAGTCCGCTATCCGCTTGGCCAGGGCCAGGATCGGCGCGCGATGCGCCGGCGACAGCGTCGAGATGAGGAGCTGGTTGTCCGTGGTGGCGCTGCGTACTGCGGAACGATTCAAGGCGGGAACTACCTATGGCGCGTCCCGCGGGGCGCGGAACCAACGCTTTGGGGCCAGCTTACTTGGCCGCGTCGCACGCTAGCAAGACACGCGACGCCCATGGGCCGGAAAGTTGCCGAATGGACTCGCCGGAAACGCCCCGGTAACATGCGAATGGCTGATTAGACAACGGGTTTCACCTTGGACATCTCCGGAAGCATCACCGCGTTGGCGACGCCCTTCGCCGCGGACGGCTCCCTCGACCTGGACGCCTTCGGCCGGCTGCTCGACCAGCAGCTCGCCGGCGGCACCCAGGCGGTGGTCGTGGCCGGTTCCACGGGCGAATCGCATTTCCTCGAACACGACGAATACGAGCGCCTGCTCGCGTTCGCGGTGAAGCACGTGGACAAACGCGTTCCGGTCATCGCCGGCACCGGCGAAGCGGGCACGGCGAAGACCATCGCCACCACGCGGCGGGCCCGGGCGCTCGGCGCCGATGCCGCGCTGGTGGTGGCCCCCTTCTACGTGCGTCCCACACAGGAAGGCCTGCGCAGGCACTTCCTCGCGGTGGCCGACGAGGGTGGCCTGCCCGTGATCCTCTACAACGTGCCGCCGCGCACTGGTTGCGATATCGCCCCGGAAACCGTGGCCTTGCTGCGCGACCATCCCGGTATCGTCGGCATCAAGGAGGCGCGCGGCGATGCCGGGCGGATCCATGCACTCGCGGAACTTATCCGTGCCGATTTCGTCTACCTCAGCGGTGACGACGGCTCGGCTCACGAGGCGATGCTGGCGGGCGCCGCGGGAACGATCTCCGTCGTGGCCAATCTCGTGCCGGAAGCCTTCCGCGCGCTGTGCGATGCCGCCCGTTCGGGCGACACCGCGCGGACCGCGAGGGAAACCGCGCGGTTGGCCCCGCTGATCGACGCCTTGAACTGCGCGCCGAATCCGATCCCGGTGAAGGCCGGCCTGGCCGCCCTGGGGCTCGGTTCTGCCGCCCCGAGGCTGCCGCTGGTCGAACTGGAATCCGGTCCGGCATTGGCGAAGCTGCGCGAAACGCTCGCCGCTCTGGCACCATTGGCGTCTGCCGCCTGAAGCAACCTTCTCAACGGAACCCTAAGTTCATGAAGAAAACCTCGTACGCGCTGGTCGTCCCGGCACTGCTCCTGTCCGTCCTGGTCGTCTCCGGTTGCGGCGCGTTCCGCTCCACGAAGGATTGGGAAAGGGCCCAGCAGGAAGCCCCGCTGGAAATCCCGCCGGGTCTCGATACGCCGTCCACCAGCGCCGCCCTGGTCATTCCCGATGTTGGCTCGGGCGCTGCCGGTGCCGCCGCGGACCAGGGTGCCGCGCCGGTCTCGGACGGCTTCATCCTCACCGACGATCCGGATGCCGCCTATCGCCGCATCGGTGAACTGATCAGCGTGGGTGACCTCGGCACTGTCCTTTCGCACGACGACACGGCGCGCTCGTACCAGATCGCCGCGAGCCGTGGTAAGCCGGAAAGCCGCCCGGGCCTGTTCCGCCGCATGTTCGGCGGCGGCAAGAGCGCCGACCAGGATGCCAAGGACGCGCCGGCCTCGGCCAAGGGCGCCAACCGTATCGTCGTGCTGGCGGTCACCCCGAGCGGCACCGGCAGCGAAGTCCGCGCGCAGGGCGACGCCGATGGCGTCCGTCGCGTGATCGATGCATTGAAGTCGCGGATGGGTAGCAAGTAAGCCTTTCGGCTCTCCTGCGTGAACGCTGCCTTCGGGCGGCGTTTTTTTTAGCAAGAAAAGCGCTCGGTGAAAGCCGAGTCTCCGGTGGAATCCGCCCCCGTGGGAGCCACCCCTGTCGGCGATGGATGCTTGCCTCAACCGGCCCGCTGCCGCGGGATCGCCGACAGGGTCGGCTCCCACCAGGGCACATGCCTCCCACCGGGATGCTGTTGGCCTGGAATTACGCTTCGGGATTCATCATCCTGCCGCACTGGAGCAGGCCATTCCGTAAACGGGCGGGGGCTCAGCGCTGGAGTTGTTCCAGCTTGCCGGGCTTGTTCTCCCAGTCTTTCGCATCGGGGAGGCCGTCCTTGCGCTCGGTGATCACCGGCCACTCCTTCGATAGCTCGGCGTTGAGCGCCACGAAGCCCTCTTGCCCCGCCGGGACGTCGTCCTCGGGATAGATGGCGTTGATCGGGCATTCCGGCTCGCAGAGGGTGCAGTCGATGCACTCGTCCGGATTGATCACGAGGAAGTTCGGGCCTTCGTGGAAGGCGTCGACGGGACAAACCTCGACGCAGTCCGTGTACTTGCACTTGATGCAGTTGTCGGTGACGACAAAGGTCATGCGAACAGTTCGGCGCCGGAAGGAAAGTGGCGCTCCCTACGAGGTTCGAACTCGTGTTCCCGCCTTGAGAGGGCGGTGTCCTGGACCACTAGACGAAGGGAGCGGGTCGTACCGGGGGTACGAAGCGCGCTAGTATATCCAAATTACGGCGTCCGGCAACGACTTTATGGCCGCTCGTCGAACTGGGTCGAATTCGTTACATTGGGCCCATTCATCCCGACACCGGCCGCCGGTGGGGGCAGCTACTTGAACGGGCGCCGGAGCGCTCGCCAGGACTTCGATCGCTTGAATTCTGAAACCAGGAGTGACGTTTCGCCGGTACTGCGCATCATTCCGCGCGACCAGCACTCCATTTCCCGCAAGAACATCAGCAAGGCCGCGCTGCGCGTGCTGTATCGCCTGCACGACGCCGGTTTTGCCGCGTACCTCGTCGGCGGCGCCGTCCGCGACCTGCTGCTGGGCGGGCACCCGAAGGACTTCGACGTCGCCACCAACGCCACGCCGGAGGAGGTGAAGGGGCTGTTCCGCAACTGCCGCCTGATCGGCCGACGCTTCCGGCTGGCCCACGTGGTGTTCGGGCCGGAGATCATCGAGGTGGCGACCTTCCGCGGCACGGGCGAAGAGGGCGGCGAAGGCGACCGCCACATCGTCGATGGACGGATCGTTCGCGACAATATCTGGGGATCGATCGAGGAAGACGCGGTCCGCCGCGATTTCCGGGTCAACGCCCTTTACTACGATATCGCCGATTTCAGCGTGCGTGACTACGTCGGTGGCATGCGCGACCTCGAAGACCGCTCGATGCGCCTCATCGGCGATCCGGAGCAACGCTATCGCGAGGACCCCGTTCGCATGCTGCGTGCGGCGCGGCTGGCCGCCAAGCTCGATTTCAACATCGATCCCGCGGCGTCGGCGCCGTTCGCGACCTTGGGCAATCTTTTGGGCGAAGCCGCCCCGGCGCGGCTGTTCGACGAGTCGTTGAAACTGTTCCTCGCCGGGCACGGCTTGAAGAGCTTCAAGATGCTCGAGGCCTGCGGCTTGTTGAAGTTCCTGTTTCCGGCCACGGCGCGCGCCCTGGAACGTGGCGACCACGCGCTTCGCGCGCTCGTGGAACAGGGCCTCGCCAACACCGATGCGCGCATCGCCGAGGGCAAGTCGGTCACTCCCGCCTTCCTGTACGCGGTGCTGCTGTGGGGCGAGGTGCGCGACCAGGCCAATGGCTGGATCGCCCAGGGCTACGACGCCAACGAGGCATGGCAGCGCGCCGCCGTGCATGTCGTCGGCGAACAGTGCCAGCGCGTGGCGATCCCACGCCGCTTCACCTTCACGATGGAGGAGATCTGGGCGTTGCAGCCGCGCTTCGAACAGATCCACCGCAAGCGCGTGTTCCGCCTGATGTCGCATCCACGGTTCCGCGCCGCTTTCGATTTCCTGCTGCTGCGCGCGCACGAGTCGGCGGGCATGCGTGAACTCGGCGAGTGGTGGGCCCACGCCCAGCAGTTGCCGCCGGAAATGCTTGCGGCCGCCCTGGGCGGCGGTGGCGTTCCGTCCCATGAGGCGACGGCCGCCTCCACGGCACCCGCCCGCAAGCGTCGCCGCAGGCGCAAGCCGGTGGGACGCGGTAAAGGCGATTCGGGCGGGGCGTGAGCGTTCGCGCTTCGATCGGCCTTGGCGGCAATCTCGGCGATGTCCGGCAGCGGCTCGAAGCGGCCATCGCGCGGCTCGCCAGCGAGCCAGGCCTCGCGCTTGCCGGCCGCTCCCGGTTCTACCGGACGCCGCCGTGGGGGCCGGTCCCCCAGGCCGATTTCGTCAACGCGGCCATCGCGGTGGATACCACGTTGTCGCCGCACGCCTTGCTGGATGTCCTGCTGGAGACCGAGCGGGCGTTCGGCCGCGTGCGCGACGGTGAGCGCTGGGGCCCGCGGACGCTGGATCTCGACCTGCTTCTCTACGCGGACCGGGTGCTCGACGACGACCGGCTGAGCCTGCCGCATCCACGGATCGCCGAGCGCGCTTTCGTCCTTTTGCCGCTGGCCGACCTCGACCCCGGGCAGGTCGTGCCCGGACATGGACGCGTGGCGGACCTGCTCCGGGCGGTGGACACGAAGGATTGCGTCGCGCTTCCCTAGGTTCCGGCGCGGAGGGTACTATCGATGATGCCAGGACAGGCATCCCGTGGAGCGTTTATGGACGAACGTGACGGCAAGACGATCTTCGTGCAGATCCCTGCGTACAGGGACCCCGAATTGATCCCCACCCTCATCGACATGATCGACCGGGCTCGTCGTCCCGGCCGCCTGCATGTGACCGTCTGTTGGCAGCACGAGGAGGGCGAGCGTAGCGACGTGTTCGCGGAAGCGGGCTTCCTCGTTCGGACCAGCGTGTTCGAAGGCCGCCTGCGGCACCGGTTGAGCCGCGGTGGAACCGTGGTCGACGTACTCGACTATTCGATGGACGAGTCGCGCGGTTGCGGTTGGGCACGGGCGATGGCGCAGCGGGGCTTCGACGGCGAGGACTACACCTTGCAACTGGATTCCCACCACCGTTTCGCCCGGCATTGGGACAGCGAGCTCATCGACCTGCTGGAGAGCGTTCGTTCCAGGCGGCGCCCGCATCCCGTCCTGGTGGCCCATCCGCCAGCCTACGTGCCGGGTGAGCCCGTCGCCGAAGCATGCGACGAGGGTTACCAGATCGACTTCCTGGGCTTCGGCGGACTCGGCGTGATACGTACGATATCGACCCTCATCGATTCCCCGGCGGGAAAAAAGGGACCCGTTCCGGCGCGCTTTTTCAGTGGCGGCTTCGCTTTCACCGATGGCAGCTTCGTGCGCGATGTCCCCGCCGACCCCGACCATTATTTCAATACCGAGGAGATCACGCTGGCGGTCCGGGCGTATACGCATGGCTACGACTTGTTCCACCCGCACCGGCACGTGGTGTGGCATTACTACGAACGGGCCGATGCGCCCAAGGTATGGAACGACCAGTACATGGCGTTGAAGCGGGGCGAGACCGCGCTGGATGGGGCGGCCCTGGGCAGGCGCTCGATGAAGGCGGCCGAAGCCGCTTTCGGCATGCACGGGATGCCGGCCACGTCGCCCCCGGCCTGGCTGGGTGGGCGGCGCAGCCTCGCGGACTACGAACGCTATGCCGGTATTTCCTTTGCGCTGTGCAAGGCCACCCCGGAGGCCCTGGCGGGGGTGGAACCCTCGGAGGCGGATCTGCACCTCGACGAGACGGCATGGCGGGCGCGTCTGCTCCCCGCGCCCATGATTCCTTGAGATACCGCTCACGTAGGCGGACAATTCCGCTTTCACCCAACAAGGCGACAAGAGCGTGTACGTGGAAAAAACGAGCGCACCGGCACGCAAGCCGGTGACCGTGCCGGGCCTCAAGACGATGAAAGCCGAAGGCCGGAAGATCGTGATGCTCACCGCCTACGACGCGAGTTTCGCCGCGCAACTGGAATCCGCCGGGGTCGACGTGGCCCTGGTCGGCGATTCGCTGGGCATGGTGGTGCAGGGCCGGTCGAGTACCTTGCCCGTCACGGTCGACGAGATGGTCTATCACACCGCGGCGGTCGCACGCGGCCTGTCGTCGACCCTGCTGGTCGCCGACCTGCCGTTCATGAGCGACCGCGACCTTCCCTCGGCGATGGAGGCCTCGACCCGGCTCGTCGCGCAGGGCGGCGCGGCCATGGTCAAGATCGAGGGCGCCGGACGCATCTGCGAGGTGATCGCCGCGCTGGCCGAGCGTGACATTCCGGTGTGCGCGCACCTTGGCCTCACCCCGCAGTCGGTGAACAAGTTCGGCGGCTACAAGGTCCAGGGCAAGACGCAGGATGCCGCCGACAAGCTGCTGGCCGATGCGAAGGCCGTGGAGGCCGCGGGTGCCGACCTGCTCGTGCTCGAGTGCGTGCCGGCCGCCTTGGCGGCGCGGATCACCGCAGGGCTTTCGATTCCCACCATCGGGATCGGCGCGGGCGTGGATTGCGACGGCCAGGTGCTGGTGGTGTACGACATGCTCGGCCTCACGCCGGGCAAGCGGCCCCGCTTTTCAAAGGATTTCCTCGCGGGACGCGATTCCATTCAGGGCGCCATCGGCGCCTACGTCGAGGATGTGCGCGAGAAGCGTTTCCCCGGCGTCGAGCACAGCTTCACCTGAGGACTCCACCATGCAGACCGTCACCGATGCGGCGGCCATCCGCGCCGCGATCCGCGGCTGGCGCGCCGCCGGCCAGAACGTCGGCTTCGTGCCGACCATGGGCAACCTGCACGCGGGCCACCATTCGCTGCTGAAGCTCGCCCGCGCGCGCGCCGACCGGGTAGTCGCCAGCGTTTTCGTGAATCCGACCCAGTTCGGCCCCGGCGAGGACTTCGAACGCTACCCGCGCACCCTGGCCCAGGACCAGGCGGGGTTGGCGGAAGCCGGCTGCGACATCCTCTTCGCCCCGGAGGTGGCCACCATGTATCCCTTCGGTCCCGCGGCGAGCGTCAGCATCCACGTCCCGGTCATCACCGATACCCTGGAAGGCGCCCACCGCCCGGGCCACTTCGATGGCGTGGCGACCGTGGTGGCCAAGCTGTTCAGCCTGGTCCAGCCGGACATCGCGGTGTTCGGCCAGAAGGATTTCCAGCAGCTGAAAGTCATCGAGCGGATGGTCGCCGACCTTTCGCTCTCGGTGAAGGTGATGTCCGCGCCGACCCTGCGCGACGACGACGGGCTGGCCATGAGTTCACGCAACCAGTACCTGTCCCCCCAGGAACGTGCGAGGGCGCCGCAGATCCATGCCACGCTCGTGCAGATGCGTGAACTCTTCCGCCAGGGGCATGCCTGGCAGGCGCTGGAGCAGGCGGCGAAGGCGCGCCTGGAGCGGGCGGGCTTCGTACCCGACTACGTGGCCATCCGCCGCGCCGAGGACCTGGCCGAACCCGGTCCCGACGAGCGGGAGGGCCTGGTGGCGCTGGTCGCCGCCAGGCTCGGCGCCACCCGCCTGATCGACAACCTGCCTTTCGACTGAATCCTTTCACAAACGGGGACTTGCGTTTCCGCGCCCACTCCCCCATAAAGCGCACCGACAGAGGAAGCCCTTACGACGGACGGGCAACCCTCCGTTACAATGGGCGTTTTTGTAATCGACGAACCCCAGAGACCGCCATGCACCTCAACATGCTCAAGTGCAAGATCCACCGGGCCACGGTGACTCACGCAGAGCTGAACTACGAAGGTTCCATCGCCATCGATGGCAACCTGCTCGATGCCGCGGGCATCCGTGAGTACGAGCAGATCCATGCGTGGAACATCAACAACGGTGAGCGCTTCGTCACCTACGCGCTGCGGGCGGAAGAGGGCTCGGGCATCATCTCGGTGAACGGAAGCGCGGCGCGCCGCGTTTCGACGGGCGACCTGGTGATCATCGCCGCCTTCGTCGGACTGTCCGAAGCGGAAATGGCCAAGTACCAGCCGGACCTCGTCTACGTCGATGCGAACAATCGCATCACGCATACGAACCACTCGATTCCCAAGCAGGCCGCCTGAGGCCAGCCTGCCATCGCCGACAGGGTCGGCTCCCACCAGGTCACGACGTTCCTGCTGGTCGCGGTAGCCCCTGTGGGAGCCGCCTGTGCCGGCGATGCTCTTTGCCCCTGGTGGGAGCCGACCCTGTCGGCGATGCTCTCCCACCCGTCGCCGCCCCACCGCGCAACATCCATACAATCCACTTACGCTGCACTGCGGTAACATCGCCGCTTCCCCCCTCCGTTGCAGCCAAGTGGAAGCCATGGAATCAAAGCACGCACCGTTGCCCTCGTTCGAGGAGCACGCCTCCCGTCTCGCCAAGACCACCCTCCGCGATCTCGTCCAGGACGAAGCCCGCGGTGAGCGCCTGCGCCGTCGCATGGGCCCGATCCTCCTCGACGTGTCGCGGCAGAAGCTCGACATCGCCGCGCTCGACGCCGTAGGCGAATACATCGAGAGCACCGGCTGGAAAGCCGCCCGCGACGCCATGTTCGCCGGCAAGCACATCAATACCTCCGAGGACCGCGCGGTCCTGCACACCGCCCTGCGCGGTGGTGCATCGCGCCATCCGGCGGCACCGGCCGCGGTCCGCAAGGACGTCGCCGACGCGCTCGACAAGATGGAGCTCCTCGTCAATGCCGTGCACAAGGGCGAGGGTGAATCGGTCGGCCTGATCGGCCGCGTCACCGATGTGGTGAACATCGGCATCGGCGGGTCGGACCTGGGTCCGCGGCTGGCCGTGCACGCGCTGGAGCAGTTCCACGTCAAGGGCATCACCAGCCACTTCCTCACCAACGTGGACGGCCAGGCCGCGTACGACCTGATGAAGAAGCTCGATCCCGCGCACACGCTGGTGATCCTCGTTTCCAAGAGCTTCAACACGCAGGAAACGCTGCTGAACGGCGGTGTCTTCCGCAACTGGATACTGAAGGCCAACGGCGGTGACGAGGCGAAGACCTCGAAGCATTTCATCGCCGTGAGTTCCAACGACGAGGCCGTGCACAAGTGGGGCGCCTCGCAGGTGCTGCCCATGTGGGACTACGTCGGCGGTCGTTTCTCGCTGTGGTCCGCCGTGGGCGCCTCGATCGCATTCGCCATCGGCATGAAGGGCTTCCGCGAATTGCTCGCCGGTGCCGCCGAGGCCGACGATCATTTCCTCACGGCGGAGTGGAAGGACAACCTTCCGGTCCTGCTGGCCATCGCCGAATTCTGGAACCGCAACATCCTCGGCCGCAGTAGCCGCGCGGTGGTTCCGTACGTCGACTCGCTGGCCGACCTGCCGTCGTACCTCCAGCAGCTGGAGATGGAAAGCCTCGGCAAGCACGTGCATCCGGACGACGGCAGCGAAGTGCGCGAGTCGACCGTGCCAGTCGTCTGGGGCAGCATCGGCACGAATGCGCAACATGCGTATTTCCAGGCCTTGCACCAGGGCACGGACACGGTGCCACTGGAGTTCATCGGCCTGGTGAAGCCGGCGCATCCGCTGCGCGAGAACCACGACGTGCTGCTGTCCAACCTGCTTGCGCAGGCGGCCGCGCTGTCGCTGGGCAAGACCTTCGAGGAGGCCCTGGCGGAAGCGAAAACCGGAACCGAGGAAGAGCGCCGTGCGCTGGCCGCGCAGCGTACGTTCAAGGGCGACCGCCCGAGCACCGTGTTCATGCTCGATTCGCTCACCCCGCACTCGCTGGGTGCGCTGATCGCGCTGTACGAGCACAAGGTGTTCCTGCTGGGCCACCTGTGGGGCATCAACGCGTTCGACCAGTGGGGCGTGGAACTGGGCAAGGTGATCGCCAAGCAGATCTATCCGTCGCTGAGCAACGATAAGGACGCTGGCGACCTGAACCAGTTCGACGGCGCCACGCGTGCGTTGATTTCCGCGATCCGCAGCCGCCGCTAAGACAAGGAGCGTCGCCGACAAGGTCGGCTCCCGCCAGAGCCTGGCAGGGCCGGCTTCCACCAGAACCGTAGAGGTCGCTGTCGGGTTTCGCCCGGCCGTGCTTGGTGGGAGCCGACCCTGTCGGCGATGGGTGTTTGCCGTAATCTGGCCCGCTGCCGCGGGATCGCCGACAAGGTCGGCTCCCACCAGACTTCGGACTTCGGACTTCGGACTTCGGACCTCAGACCTCGAGCGTCGCCAGGTCGCCCTTGTCTTCCAGCCACTGTTTGCGATCGCCCGCACGCTTCTTGGCCAGCAGCATGTCCATCAGCTTCTGCGTGCCGTCATCGGTCTCGACCGTGAGCTGCACGAGGCGGCGCGTGTCGGGATGGATGGTGGATTCACGCAGCTGCGCGGGATTCATCTCGCCCAGGCCCTTGAAGCGCGTGACGCTGACGGCGCCCTTCATCTTTTCGCGCTCGACCTTTTCCAGCATCAGGCGCTTCTCTTCCTCGTCGAGGCAATAGAACACCTGCTTGCCCACGTCGACGCGAAACAGTGGCGGCATGGCGACGAACACGTGGCCTTCGCGGACCAGCGAGGGAAAGTGACGAAGGAACAGCGCCGAGAGCAGGGTGGCGATGTGCAGGCCGTCGGAGTCGGCATCGGCGAGGATCACCACCTTGCCGTAGCGCAGGCCGGAGAGGTCGTCCTTGCCGGGATCGCAACCGATCGCCACGGCGAGGTCGTGCACTTCCTGCGAAGCCAGCACCGCGCCCGACTCGACTTCCCAGGTATTGAGGATCTTGCCGCGCAGCGGAAGGATCGCCTGGAAATCCTTGTCGCGCGCCTGCTTGGCCGAGCCTCCCGCCGAGTCTCCCTCGACGAGGAAGAGTTCGGTACGGGTGAGGTCGGTGGCCGCGCAGTCGGCCAGCTTGCCGGGCAGGGCGGGACCCTGGGTGATCTTCTTGCGCACCACTTGCTTGGCCGCCTTGAGGCGCGCGCTGGCCCGTTCGATGGCGAGCTGGGCGATCTTCTCGCCGGTGTCGACGTGCTGGTTGAGCCAGAGGCTGAAAGCGTCGTGCACCACGCCTTCCACGATGGCGGCCGCGCTGCGCGAGGAAAGGCGCTCCTTGGTCTGGCCGGCGAACTGCGCGTCCTGCAACTTCACGCTGAGGACGAAGGCCAGCCGCTCCCATACGTCTTCCGGCGCCAGCTTCACGCCACGCGGCAGCAGGTTGCGCAGGTCGCAGAATTCGCGAATGGCATTGGTGAGGCCCGAGCGCAGGCCATTCACGTGGGTGCCGCCCTGGGCGGTGGGGATCAGGTTGACGTAGCTTTCCTGGACCAGCTCGCCTTCCGGCAGCCAGGCAAGGGCGACGTCGAGCGCATCGGTTTCGCGGGAGAAATGCTTCACGAACAACTCGGCCGGCAAGGCCTCGGCGCCCTGGAGTTCGCCGCGCAGGTAATCCGGCAGGCCATCCTCGAAGTACCACTCCGTGGTTTCGCCCGAGGATTCGTCGAGCAGGCGCACGGTAAGCCCCGCGCAAAGCACGGCCTTGGCGCGAAGCAGGTGCTTCAGTTTCGAGACGAGGATGCGCGGAGTATCGAAATACTTCGGATCGGGCCAGAAGCGCAGCGTGGTGCCGGTCTTCTTCTTCGGGACGCTGCCGATCACCTCGAGGTCGCTCGCACGATCGCCGTTGGCGAAGCTCATCCGGTATTCCTGGGCATCGCGGCGGATGGTGACGTCAACGCGCGTGGACAGCGCGTTGACCACCGAGACGCCCACGCCGTGCAGGCCGCCGGAGAAGGCGTAGTTCTTGTTGGAGAACTTGCCGCCGGCATGCAGGCGCGTGAGGATCAGCTCGACGCCCGGGACCTTCTCTTCCGGATGGATGTCCACCGGCATGCCGCGGCCATCGTCGGTGACCTCGACCGACCCGTCGTTGAAGACGGTGACCTCGATGGTCTTCGCATGACCCGCGAGCGCCTCGTCGACGGAGTTGTCGATGACTTCCTGGGCGAGGTGGTTCGGTCGCGAGGTGTCCGTGTACATGCCGGGGCGGCGCTTGACGGGGTCAAGACCGCTGAGGACTTCGATGTCTGAGGCGTTGTAGCGAGTATTCATGGTCTTCGCGGGTGTGACGTAGCCGGGCAGGATGGGGTCAGGTCCCCAGGATGGTCAAGCCTGAAGAGTGCCTGTGTCAGCCCGTGAGATTGGCGATCAGCCATTCCCGGTGCGGTGCATCCGATGGCGAACCCGGGTGGGACTAGCGGACCCTTCGGTACGCCACCCTTGTGGGAGCCGACTCTGTCGGCGATCCCGCGGCAGCGGGCAAGGTCGGGGCAAGCACCCGTCGCCGACAGAGTCGGCTCCCACAAGGGGCTGCTCGGCGCCGGGCCAGGCCGGGCGGGGCGTGCTAGAGCGGTGCGCAGTGCCACTCCAGCCATTGGCGGTCGGCACCATCGAGCAGCGGGGACAGCGCGGCGCGGACGGTGGCGTGGTAATCGTCCAGCCACGCGCGTTCCGAAGGCTCCAGCAGGCGCGGCTCCAGGCCTCGGCGGTCGAAGGGGCACAGCGTCAGCGTCTCGAAGGCGAGGAACTCGCCGAATTCCGTCGAGTCGGCCTGGGTCACCACGGCGAGGTTCTCGTGGCGGATGCCGTGGCGGCCCGGCTTGTAGAGGCCGGGCTCGATCGAGGTGATCATCCCGGTTTCGAGCGGCACCAGCGCGCCGCCTGCGACGGGCGGACGGATGCCGTGCGGACCTTCATGGACGTTGAGGAAGTAGCCCACGCCATGGCCGGTGCCATGGCCGAAATCCATGCCGGCGGCCCAGAGTGGCGCACGGGCGAGGGCGTCCAGCTGCGGTCCGCTCGCCCCCTTGGGGAATCGCGCGCGCGACAGCGCGATCATGCCCTTCAGTACGAGGGTCGAGTCTCGGCGCTGTTCGTCGGTGACCGGACCCAGCGCGAGCACCCGCGTGATATCGGTGGTGCCCCCGAGGTATTGGCCGCCGGAATCGACCAGCAGCAGCCCCTTGGCGGCGAGGGGACTGAACGACGCTTCCGTGGCGCGGTAATGCGGCAGGGCGCCGTTGGCCTGGTAGCCGGCGATGGTGGAGAAGCTCTCGCCCACGAAACCGGCCTGGGCCTCGCGCGCCGCGCGCACGATCGTGTCCACGTCCAGTTCCGTCAGCGCCTGGCCGGCGGCGAGCGCCGCCTCGATGTGCCGGAACGCACGGGCCAGCGCGGCACCGTCGCGGCGCATCACGTCGCGGATATGGTCCAGTTCCTCCGCGGTCTTGCGCGCCTTCTGCGCGGTCGACGGATGCGGCGCGCGCACGTGCTTCACGCTCGCGGGCAGGCCTTCCAACACGGAAACAACGACGCGACCGGCGTCGTACATCAGCACCGCGTCGTCCGGCAGCGCGGCGATCGCCGAGGCAACGGTGCCGTAGTCGGCCAGGGCGATGCCATCGGCGGCCAGCGCGACCTTCAGTCCGGCCGGCACCTTGGCGGCGTCGATGAAAAGCGTCGCCCGCGCTTCCTCGATCAGGAGGTGGGCCAGGAAGACGGGGTTGTATTCGACGTCGGCGCCGCGAAGGTTCATCAGCCAGGCGATGTCATCGAGGCTGGAAAGCAGGTGATGCGTGGCCCCGGCCCGGCGCATCGCCGTGCGTACGTGGCGCAGCTTGTCGGCGCGCTCGACCGTGGCGAACGGGGCCGCGTGGGCGTAGACGGGGGCCTCGGGCCGTGGCGGCCGGTCGCTCCAGATGGCGGCGGGCAGGTCCAGGTCGGTGCGCAGGCGGGCGCCGACGGTTTCCAGGCGCCTCGACAGGCTTTCGGCACCGGCGACGGACACGCTGTCGCCGGCCACGGCGACGACATCGCCGGCGCCGAGTCGTTCCGCCAGCCAGGCCACGTGTTCCGGCGTGTGCGCGACGTTCAGTTTCATCAGGGGCAGGCTGCTACCTGCCAGTTCGCTTTCGGCCTGGGCGAAGTAACGGGAGTCGGTCCACAGCCCGCCGCCGGTGGCGGTGACCACCAGGGTGCCGGCCGATCCGGTGAAACCGGACAGCCATTGGCGAGCCTGCCAGCGCGACGGCAGGTACTCGGACAGGTGGGGGTCGGCCGTGGGAACGACGATGGCGGCGACGCCTTCGCGGGCCATGGCGGCGCGAAGAGCCTGGAGGCGGGCGGGAATCGGGGAGGCATTCATCCGCACATGGTATCGGGAGAAGCGCCGGTAGGAAGCGTGGGCGAGAAGCGGGGGTGGGGGGGGGGGGGGGGGGGGGGGGGGGGGGGGGGGGGGGGGGGGGGGGGGGGGGGGGGGGGGGGGGGGGGGGGGGGGGGGGGGGGGGGGGGGGGGGGGGGGGGGGCG
>NZ_JBPGXU010000077.1:0-18899 GCF_056755675.1 Luteibacter sp. KNZ12-1A
AGATGTGTATAAGAGACAGCCCTCTTCCCCGCCGGCTGGCAAGGGAAGAGCGGCGCACCCGTCCGTTTGGAGGCGTGCTTAATGCCGAAGGTGTCGTGAAGAGCCTGTGACGGTGCGTGAAAGGCCGGCTCAGTTCGCCGGGGCGCTCATGGAATAGGGCTGGGCACCCTCGCCCGTACCCCACGTCTTCGCCGGCGTTTCCTGCATCGAGAAATGCAGTTCGCCGCCCGCGACGAGTTCCTCGTGCCGAACGAAGGTCCGCTCCAGCGGCTTGCCATTGAGCGTGACCTTGCCCACGTACGGATGTTTCGCATCCAGGTGGTCGGCCGTGACGGTGAAACGCTTGCCTCCGGCGAGGTTGAGCGTGGCCTTTTCCACGAACGGACGGCCGATCACGTACTGGTTGCTGCCGGGCGCCACCGGGTAGAAACCCAGCGCCGTGAAGATGTACCACGCCGACATCTGGCCAAGATCGTCGTTGCCGACGAGGCCCGTGGGCGTCGGGGTGTATTGGGTCTGCATGATCTTCACCAGGCGTTCCTGGGTCTTCCAGGGCTGGCCGGCGTAATCGTAGAGGTAGGCCACCTGGTGGCTCGGCTCGTTGCCATGCGCGTACCAGCCGATCAGGCCGGTGATGTCCTCGACATGGGCGAAGGACTTCGGGTCGACCTTCGCATCGAACACGGAATCCAGCTTGTCGACGAAGGCCTGCCTGCCGCCCAGCGCCTCGATCAACCCGGCGACGTCCTGTGGCACGTACCAGGAATACTGCCAGGCGTTACCCTCGGTGTAGTCGCTGCCGTAGCCGGCGGACGAGGGATCGAACGGCTCGCGGTACGAGCCGTCGCTCTTGCGGGCACGGAGGAAACCGGTCTTGGTGTCGAAGCTGTTCTTCCAGTTACCGGCGCGCTTCATGAAGGTCGCGGCGATATCGTCCTTGCCCATGGCCTTGGCCATCTGGGCCAGCGACCAGTCGTCGAACGCGTATTCCACCGTCTTGGACGCGGCTTCGGGCTGGCGGTCGATCGGCACGTAGCCGAGCTTCATGTAATCGTCCAGGCCGCCGTAGGGGCCGTAGGTGGCGCTGGCCACCATGGCATCCAGTGCGGCGTTGGCATCGTAGCCGCGAATACCCTTCATATAGGCGTCGGCGATCACCGGCACGGCGTGGTAGCCGATCATGCACCAGGTCTCCATGCCCTGGTACGCCCACACCGGAAGGATGCCGAAGGGGCTTGCCTGGCGGGCGGCGATCAACGAACTGACGAAATCGTTGCTTTTCGCCGGTTCGAGCAAGGTCATCAGGGGCTGCTGTGCCCGGTACACATCCCAGAGCGACCAGGTGGAGTAGAAGTCGAAGCCCTTGGCGGTGTGCACCTGGTTGTCCGGGCCGCGGTACTCGCCGTTGACGTCCATCGACAGGCCGGGCGCGATCATGGCGTGGTACAGCGCCGTATAGAACGTCTTGCGGGTCTGCGCGGGGGCCTGCACGTCCACGCTGGAAAGGGCCGTCTCCCACGCCTGGCGGGCCTCCGCGCGGCGCGCGTCGAAATCGAATCCGGCACCGTCCTTGTCCAGGTTGGCCACCGCGTTGTCCTCGCTCACGGACGATACCGCCACCTTGACGACCAGCGGCTTGCCGAGGTCGCCGAAATCGAACACGCCCTCCAGGGCCCGCCCGCTGATCGCGTCCACGTCGTCGGCACGGTTGCCCGGACCGCTGAAGCCACGGTAGGGAATGGCGGATTCGCGGTTCTTGAGGCTGCGCGACGCCAGCGGCTGGTTGAAGCGCATGGCGAAATACAGCTGGCGGCCCGGCGCCCAGCCGCGCGTGGTGCGCCCCCCGGTCACCGTGCCGTCGGCGCGGACGCGCAGGGACGACCACAGCACCTTGCCGTCGTAGTCGTAGATGCTGGGGCGGAGGTCGAGCAGGAGGTGGGCCGGCTTGCCCTTGGGGAAGGTATAGCGGTGCCAACCCACGCGGGCTCCCGCGGTCAACTCGGCCCGCACGCCGTAGTCGGCCAGCGTGACGGCGTAGTACCCTGCCTCGGCTTTCTCGCTCTTGTGGTCGAAGCGCGAGCGATAGCCGCTACCGGGCTGGTCGGGGGAACCGGGATCCAGCTTCACGTCGCCGGCGATGGGCATGACGAGCACGTCGCCCAGGTCGGAATGGCCGCTGCCGGAGAAATGCGTATGGGAGAAACCGAGAATGCTCGAGTCGCCGTACTGGTAGCCGGCGGCCCATTTATAGGCGTGCTTCACGTCCGGCATGGCCGTGTCCGGCGAGAGCTGGATCATGCCGAAGGGCACCGTGGCGCCGGGGAAGGTATGCCCGTCGCCACCCGTGCCGATCATCGGATCGACCGCCGCGAAGGCGCTGGACGCCTTGTCGCTCGGGGCCGCCAGCGTGAGCGCGGGCAAGGCGAAGGACAGGGCGGCGGCCAGAAGGCCGTGGCGCAGGCGGGTGGTGCTCGACATCGTGGGATCCCCTCGGGTGGACGCGTTGCGAGTGGCCGCGATCATTTGGATCGTGACAAACAGACCGAACGTAGCAAAGATAGCGCAGTCACGCATGTTGCACTGCGTGATGCATCCCTGGGCCTACCGCGCGATGATCGCCCGGTTTAGATCGTTTGAAGGAGCTCCAATGCCGAGGAATACCCCGCAGCGCCGCAAGGTGACACTCGCCGATATCGCCCAGGGTTGCGACGTATCGCGGGCCACCGTTTCCCTGGTGCTGCGCGGCAGCCCCTTGGTCAACTCCGCCACCCGGGCCCGGGTGGAGGCCGAACTGAAGCGCCAGGGCTACGTTTATAACCGGGCGGCGGCCAACCTGCGCCGGCGCACGTCCTCGAGCATCGGCCTGGTCATCAACGACCTCGGCAACCCCTTCTTCGCCGAATTCGCCGCCGGGGCCGACGAAGCCCTGGCCAGCGCGGGTTACGTCACCCTCCTGGGCAATACCGGCGAATCGCCGGACCGCCAGCAGGCGGTGCTCAATTCGCTGATCGAGCATGGCCCCGCCGGGATCATCCTTTCCCCGGCCGAAGGCAGCGAGGGTGAGCAGGTGCTGGCCGCCGTGGGCATGCACACGCCCCTGCTCGTGTTCAACCGCGAACTGCCCGACGACGATGGCGCGCACCGTTGGGACACGCTCGAGATGGACAACGAGCACGGCGCCCGCCTCGCCACCGAACACCTGATCGGCCTGGGCCACCAGCGCATCGCCTTCTTCGGCGGCCATCGCGACTCCAGCTCGGTGGAACAGCGCCGCCGGGGTTACGCCGGCGCCATGCGCGATGCCGGGCTCAAGGTCGATCCCGCCTGGATGATCGAGAGCGCGCCCACCCGTCTCGAAGCCGCCCGGCAGACCGGCGCCCTGTTCGCCCGCGATCCCGCGCCCACGGCGGCGGTCTGCTACAACGACGCCGTCGCCCTGGGCCTCATGCTTGGCCTGACCAAGCGCGGCCGCCGCCCGGGCGAGGACTTCGCCCTGACCGGGTTCGACGATGTCGCGGAAGCCTCGGTATGCGTACCGCCCCTGACCACCATCGCGGTCGATCCGCGCGGCCTCGGCCGACGCAGCGCCGAACTCATCCTGGATAGATTGAGCAATCCCGAGACGGACACTGCATATACGATCGCGCCGGTACGGCTGGTCGTACGCGAAAGCAGCTGCCCGCCGTCCTCCCCCTGAACCAACAATGGAGCGCCCCATGGCCACCGGTTACACGCCATCGTCCAGCTCGTCGTCATCGACGACCTCGGGCGACACCCGCTACACCTATTTCCCCCTCGCGCTCGGCGTGATGACGACGATCTTCTTCATGTGGGGGTTCCTGACCTGCCTGAACGACATCCTCATCCCGCATCTGAAGGCCGTGTTCGAACTGAACTACGCCCAGGCGCTGCTGATCCAGTTCACCTTCTTCGGGGCGTACTTCATCATGTCGCTGCCGGCGGGCAGGATCGTCGCCGCGCTCGGCTACAAGAAGAGCATCGTCGCCGGCCTGATCGTCGCCGGCATCGGCGCGGCGATGTTCTGGCCCGCCGCGGGCATGCGCCTGTACCCGTTCTTCCTCGCCGCGCTGTTCATCCTCGCCACCGGCATCACGGTGCTGCAGGTGGCGGCCAATGCCTACGTGGCCCTGCTCGGTCCCGAAAAGACCAGCTCCAGCCGCCTCACCCTGGCCCAGGCGCTGAATTCCTTCGGCACCTTCCTGGCCCCGTTCTTCGGTGGCTTCCTGATCCTTTCCAACGCCGTGAAGAGCAGCGCGGACATCGCCAAGCTCTCGGCGGCGGAGCAAATCAGCTATCGCGCACATGAGGCCTCCTCGGTGCAGGGTCCGTACATCGGCCTGGCCGTCGTGCTGGTCCTGCTGGCCGTCGGCGTCTACCTGTTCAAGCTGCCGGCGCTGGAAGAAACCACCGAGAAGGCCGACGACAGCCACCACACGCTGATGGACGCCCTGAAGACCCCGCACGTGTTCTTCGGCGTGCTCGGCATCTTCTTCTATGTCGGCGGCGAAGTGGCGATCGGCAGCTTCATGATCAATTACCTGCAGCTGCCGGAAATCGGCAACATGTCCGGTGAAGTGGCCGCCAGCCACGTGGCGTTCTACTGGGGTGGCGCGATGGTCGGCCGCTTCATCGGCTCGGCCCTGCTGGCCAAGTTCTCGCCGCGCAACCTGCTTGCCGTGTTCGCCGTGATCAACATGCTCCTGGTGCTCACCACCATGATGACCACGGGCACCGTGGCCGTTTACAGCATCGTCGTCATCGGCCTGTTCAACTCGATCATGTTCCCGACGATCTTCTCGCTCGGCATCGAGCGCATGGGTCCGCTGACCGGCAAGGCCTCGAGCCTGCTGATCATGGCCATCGTCGGCGGCGCGCTGATCCCCTGGATCCAGGGCGTCATCGCCGACCAGATCGGCTTGCAGCACGCCTTCTTCATCCCGCTGATCTGCTACGCGTACATCGTGTTCTACGGCCTCAGCGGCTCGAAGATCCGCGGCGTGCCTGTCGCCACTCGCTAAGCGCCCCATGACGACGGCCGGCCTCGGAGCCGGCCGTCGTTCTTTTCACCTCGCCCCCAAGGACAGGCCGTACGCATGTCTTCCATCCTCTGCTTCGGCGAGGCGCTGATCGATTTCCACGCACAGCCCCAGGGCGGCGCCGGTCAGCCTCCCGCCTTCGTTCCCTTTGCCGGCGGCGCGCCGGCCAATGTCGCGGTCGCCGCGGCACGCCTGGGTGCCCAGGCCCGCTTTGCCGGCATGCTCGCACGCGACATGTTCGGCGATTTCCTGCTGAAGAGCCTTACCGAACTCGGTGTCGGTACCGACGACATCGCCCGTACCGACGAGGCCCGCACGGCGCTGGCCTTCGTCGCCCATGACGACAAGGGCGATCGCAGCTTCAGCTTCTACCGTCCGCCCGCCGCGGACCTGCTCTTCCGTCCCGAGCACTTCCGCAAGGAAGCCTTCGACGACCTCGCCATCTTCCATGTCTGCTCGAACTCGCTGACCGAAGCCGCCATCGCCGCCACCACGGTGGAAGGCATGCGCCGCGCCCGCGCGGCCGGTGCCCTGGTGAGCTTCGACATGAACCTGCGTCCCGCCTTGTGGCCCCGCGACGAGGCGCCGCTGCCACGCCTTTGGGAAACGCTGCACGAAGCGGACGTGATCAAGCTGAGCGCGGAGGAGTTCGCCTTCATCCACGCCGGGGCGGGTTCCGACGACGCCGTGCTTGAGCGCCTCTGGCGCGGCAAGGCACGACTGCTGCTGGTGACCGACGGCGCCGAGCCGATGCGCTGGTTCTCGCGCGGCGCGCGCGGCACCATCGAGGGTTATCACGTGGATGCCGTCGATACGACCGCCGCTGGCGATGCCTTCGTCGGCGGATTGCTCGCCCGCCTCGCCACCGAAGGCGTCACTCCCGAACGCTTCGACACGCTCATCGCCGACGAACGCCGCCTCGTCGACCTGATCCGATTCGCCGCCGCGTGCGGCGCGATCACCGCCACCCGCAAGGGCTCGTTCACCGCCATCCCCGACCAGGCCGAAGTGAAGGCCTTCATGGAGAAGCACGCATGACGACCGTTCCCCTTCCCGATTTCCATTCCGTCGATGTCCTGCGCGACCACGTCGCAAAGACCATGGCCTTCTACAAGCCGAACGAGGTCGATCCGGCCGGCGGCTTCTTCCAGTACTACAAGGACGACGGCACGGTCTACGACAGGACCCACCGCCACCTCGTGTCCAGCACGCGCTTCGTCTTCAACCACGCGATGGCCTACCTCGAGTTCAAGAAGCCCGAGGACAAGGAACTCACGATGCACGGGCTGAAGTACCTGCGCGAGGTGCACCTCAACCCGGAAACCGGCGGCTATGCCTGGACCATCGCCGACGGCAAGCGCGACGACCAGATGAACCACTGCTACGGCCTGGCCTTCATGTTGCTCGCGTATTCCTGCGGCGTGAAAGTCGGTTTCGAGGAAGCGAAGGGCTGGCAGAACGAGATCTGGAACCTGCTCGAGAAGCGCTACTGGGAACCGTCCTACGGCCTCTACCGCGACGAGGCCGACAAGGACTGGAACTTCACCGGTTACCGCGGCCAGAACGCGAACATGCACATGACCGAGGCGATGATCGCCGCGTGGGAAGCCACGAAGGACGACCGCTTCCTCGACCGCGCGCTGCTGCTGGCCGAGAACATGACCCAACGCCAGGCCGGACTGACGCCGCAGAAACTCGTGTGGGAGCACTACCACAGCGACTGGACGATCGACTGGGAATACAACCTCGACAATCCCAAGCACCTGTTCCGTCCGTGGGGCTTCCAGCCCGGCCACCAGACCGAATGGGCGAAGCTGTTGATGATGCTCGAACGCTACACCAAGGGCACGGCGCGGCATAAGCCGTGGCTCGTCCCCACGGCGAAGCACTTGTTCGACGAAGCGCTCGACAAGGCGTGGGACAAGGAATACGGCGGCATCGCCTATGGTTTCTCGCCCGAGGGCGATGTCTGCGACGACGACAAGTATTTCTGGGTACAGGCCGAGTCGCTGGGCGCGGCGCAGCTGCTGTTCGAGACCACCGGCGAGAAGAAGTACGACGAGTGGTACGACAGGATCTGGGCCTACAGCTGGCAACACTTCGTCGACCACACGTACGGCGCGTGGTATCGCATCCTCAAGCGCAACAACGAGAAGTACGACGACGAGAAGAGTCCCGCCGGCAAGACCGACTATCACACGATGGGCGCGTGCTACGAAGTGATGGCTTCGCTGCGGCGGATGCAGGCTAAGTAAATAATGAGCAACCGCCGGGCTCCGCTGGAAGGCAGGAGCCCGGCATTCCACCACCGCACGTTCTTCCAATACGCCGAGAGCCGCTGCGCGTGCAGCCCTGTGTGGTGCGTTTCAGGCAACACGGTGACGCGCTCGGCGGACCTACTGACGATTTCTCCCGCGACCTAGGATGCAGACGCATCCCTCCCTGGAGTTCATCATGTCGTCCGTAACCCCCATCGTGCGTCCCGCCGCGCAGCCCCCTCAAGAACTGGTCCCGTCCCGCTACGCGGTGAAGATCGGCGACATCGACGTGCTCGTGATCAGCGACGGTGTCATGCCGATACCGGCGGTGATCATGGCGGCGAACGCCGCACCCACCGATCTGTCGGACTGGCTGGGTTACATGTACATGCCGCCGGACACCTTCGACTGGCCGCTGAACGTGATGGTGGTGCGCAGCGGTGAACAGACGATCCTCATCGACGCCGGACTGGGCGTCCAGTTTCCGGGCTTCCCGCGCACCGGCCACCTTCCGCAGCGACTGGCCTCCGCCGGCATCGATCTCGCATCGATCACCGACGTGGTGATCACCCACATGCACATGGACCATATCGGCGGCTTGCTTGTCGATGGCGTGAAGGAGGGCTTGCGTCCGGACGTCCGTATCCACGTGAACGCCGCCGAGGTCGCGTTCTGGGAGGCACCCGACTTCACCCACACCGCCATGCCGCCGGCGGTGCCGCCAGTGCTTCGATCGACCGCGAAGAGCTTTGCGAACGAATACCGCGACCGCATCCAGACCTTCGACGAATCGTACGAAGTCGCGCCGGGCGTCGTCGTCCGGCGCACCGGTGGACACACCCCGGGGCACTCGGTGGTGGCGCTGACCTCGCGCGGGGAGCGGCTGACCTTCGCCGGCGACGCCGTCTTCCCCGTCGGCTTCGATCACCCGGAATGGTCCAACGGCTTCGAGCACGATCCCGAGGAAGCCGCCCGCGTACGCGTGAGCCTGTTCCGCGAGATGGCGGAGAGCGGCTCGCTGATGGTGGCCACCCACCTGCCCTTCCCGTCCGTGGGCCGTGTCGCGATCAACGGGGACACGTTCCGTTGGGTGCCTGTGATCTGGGATTTCTGATTTCTGGGACGTATGGAGCCAGCCGCGATCTGGAAAGGTCAGGCTGGCTCCAGCTGCACGGAGAGGTCGAGACATGCCCTCTGACTTTTCCGGAACGCCCTCGCCACGCAGCGCTATGACGGGGCAGTCCCATAGACAACTTCTACTCGTACACCTCGCTCATGAACCGCAAATAGTCATCCAAGGCAATGAGTTTTCGATCCACCGGACGGCCTTTTCTTTTTGCAAAGCGCTTCATGTCCAACATGAGTATCCCGATGCCTGAGTCCCACTCGTTGCCTGCGGCCGGAGCCAACTCAACGTCGAAGCGATCCTCCGGCCTGAGCAAACCGGCCCGTATCTTCAACTCTTGGGAAACGTGTTCGAGCAACTCTGAAAATAGATTGAAATCGATCTCTTCGGGTCGGTAGTAAGCGTCGTAAATCTCTCGCGGAGAGAGTTCCTGCCTGTCAGATGGAATGCCCATAATTTGATCCCTGCAGCGCAGGGCGCCTGATCGAACTAGATGATTCATTCATCTCCGGCACCGGTTAAATGCTCCGTCCCTACGCACTTATATCAGTTGGGGAAACCCCGCGCGCGCCCTCGCCCGACTGCAAGAATAGGAAGGCCGCCCGGACACCCATTCAGGCTTAGGCATGTCGCCGAGGCTATCAACGCTAGGGCAGCGACTGTTTAAGTGACGCGATGCCGGCCCAGGGGTCCGCATCCGTGGACTTCGCCCGTTTCAACGCCTTCTTCAGGTCGAAGGCCCCGCCGCCTTTCAGCCGCGCGATCTCATCCCAGCGCACGGGCATCGCCACCGGCGCACCGTGCCGTGCGCGCAATGACCAGCCGGTGACGCTCGTGGCGCCGCGGGTGTTGCGCAACCAGTCGATGAAGATCAGGCCCTCGCGCTTGGCCTTGCTCGCCTGCGCGATGTAACGCTGGGGTTTATCGGCGACCATCGCATCGGCGATGCCTTCGCAAAATGCTTTCACCGCCTCCCACGACGGTCCCCGGCGAAACGGCGCCACCACATGCAGGCCCTTGCCACCCGACGTGCGCACGAAGCTTTCCAGCTTCACCTCGGCAAGGCGATCACGGATTTCGCGGGCCGCCGCCACGATGTCCTTCCATGCGACACCGCTGGCCGGGTCCAGGTCGAAGATCAGGCGGTCCGGCTGGTCGGGCTTATCCGCGCGGGCACCCCAGGGGTGGAACTCGAGCGTATTCATCTGCACCAGTTCGAGCACACCGGCGACATCGTCCACATAGATGTACCCGGCTTCACCCCCGTCCTTTTCCGTCAACGTGACGGCCTTGACGTGCTCGCCGAGCTTGTCGCTGTGGTGCTTCTGGAAGAAACACTGGCCGGTGGTGCCCTGTGGGCAACGGACCAGCGAGAGTGGACGCCCGCGCAGTTCGGGCAGCATGCGCGAAGCGACCGCTTCGTAATACGCCGCCACCTCGCCCTTGGTCGGACCACCCTCGCCGAACACCTCGCGTTCGGGGTGGGTGATGGTGATGCCGCCGACGTTTTGTCCCGCCATGAGTCAGCCCGCCTTCCGGCGCCTGGCCGGTGCCTTGCGCGAGGCGGTCTTCTTCGCCGCCGTCTTTTTCGCGGCGGTTTTCTTCGCCGGTGCCTTCTTCGTCGCCGCCTTGCGTCCCGGAGCATTCTTCGCCGCCGGTGTACGCGTCTTCGCGCCGATGCTCTTCTTCAACAGCGCCATGAAGTCGACGACGTTGGTCGTGGCGTTCTCCGGCGTACGGTCTTCTTCCTCCACGGTGGCGGTGACGCCCTTGCTCTTCAGGCGTTTTTCGATGGCCGAGCGAAGTTTCTCGCGAAACTCGTCGCGATAATCCTCGGGCTTCCACTTACCCGACATCGACTCGATGAGGTCGGTCGCCATTTCCATCTCGCGCGAGGAAATGCGGTATTCCGCCGTCGATTTTCCCGGCAACTCGAAGTCTTCCGCGTCCACCACTTCCGACTTGTAGCGAAGCAGGTTGAGGACGAGTGCGTCGCCTTGCGGCATGACGGCGGCGAGGTATTCCCTGGTCCGGATGACCACGCGGGCGATGCCCGCCTTGCCGGTTTTCTTCAGCGTCTCGCGCAGAAGCACATAGCCTTTCTCGGCCTTCTTCGCCGGAAGCAGGATATACGGCTTCTCGTAGTACGCCGGCGCGATCTCGCTGGCATCGACGAAGGTGTCGATCTCCACCGTCTCGTGCGCATCGCTGGCGGCGTTACGGATGTCGTCCTCTTCGAGAACGACATAGTTGCCCTTCTGGTACTCGAAGGCCTTGACGATGTCCTTCCAGGGGACTTCCTCGCCGGTATCCGCGTTCACGCGTTCATAGCGCACCGGCGTATTGTCGCGCTGGTCGAGCATGCGGAAATGCAGGTCGTTGCGTCGCTCTCCGGACATCAGCCGGATCGGCACGTTGAGCAGGCCGAACGACAGCGTACCGGTCCAGATGGGGCGGGCCATGCGGGCGATCCTCGGGCTCGGGTGGAGACCGAGGATCGCGCCGGTGGCGTGCAGGGAACGCAAAAGCCCCGCTGGCGGCCCTGTTCGGCCCTTACTTCCCGCCCTGGACCACCGGCAGCTCGATCGCGCTGGCCGTGCCGGGCGCGTGCCATACCTGCTGCGTGGCCTTCCGGTAGTCGGACGGCTTGGCGAAGAAGATATTGGGCACGAAGGTCTGCGGATTACGGTCGTACAGCGGGAACCAGGACGACTGCACCTGCACCATCACCCGGTGACCGGGCAGGAAGGTGTGGTTCACGGTGGGCAGGCCGAAGCGATATTCCAGCGGCGTGTTCGGCGTGAGCGCCTTGGGCTCGGCGAAGCTCTCGCGGTAGCGGCCGCGGAAGATATCCATGGAAACGGCGAGTTCGTAGCCACCCATGGTCGGCGTGCTGGCATTGGTGTCGGGATAGACGTCGATCAGCTTCACCACCCAGTCGCTGTCCGTACCGCTGGTCGAGGCGTAGAGGTTCACCTGCGGCGCACCCGCCACCTTCAGCGGCGCGGTGAGCGGCTCGGTCACGTAGGTCAGGACGTCCGGACGTCCATCGACGAATCGCTGGTCCTGCACGAGCCACGTGGTCCACGATTGCCGATCGGCGAAATGCACCGGACGCGGCACGTACGGCACCGGCTTGGCCGGGTCCGAGACGTACTCGTCATACTTGGATTCGGCCGCGCCAGGAGCCTCAAACGACAACTTTCCGTTGGCGTTAAGGTACATCGGACGGCTAGATTTGGCCTGCGGCCAGCTCTTGAAGCGGTCCCAATGGTTCTCGCCCGTGTTGTAGATCAGCACCGGCGGGGTGTTCGCCTTGGGCGCGCCATCGACCAGGTACTGGTTGAAGAAGGGCAGGAGGACGTCCCGGCGGAACTGCAGCGCGGTGTCGCCGTCCCACTGGAGCGCACCCAGCGACGACGCGTCGTAATTCACCTGGCTGTGCCTCCACGGGCCCATCACCAGGTAGTTCCTGTCGTTGCCCTTGTCCTTGGGCTCCACCGCCTCGTAGCTGTGGATGGCACCCCACATGTCCTCCTGGTCCCACAGGCCCTGCACCCACATCGTGGGCACCTTCAACGGCTGGCGGCCCATTTCCTTGTCCAGTGCCTGTCCTTGCCAGTAGGCGTCGTAGGCGGGGTGTTCGCTGAGCTTGCGCCAATAGGGCAACTGGTCGAGGCCCGCGGCCCGCGCATAATCCCCCGCGGAACCGGCGGCCAGGAAGTTCGCGTAGTCGTCGTAGCCCACGCGCGGAATGCTCGCGCCCTTGCCGCGCTTGGCGTTCTGCCCGGTGATGTAGTCGAAATTGGTCTGGCGGAAGGCGCCGTAATGGAACCAGTCGTCGCCCATCCAGCCATCCACCATCGGGCTCTCCGGCGCGGCCACCTTGAGCGCGGGATGGGGATTCACCAGGGCCATCACCACGGTGAAACCCTCGTAGGAGGACCCGATCATGCCGACCTTGCCATTGGATTCGGGCAGGTTCTTCGTCAGCCATTCGATCGTGTCGTAGGCGTCGGTGGAATGGTCGACGTCGGAGGCATTCAACGGCCCGCGCAGCGGCCGGGTCATCACGTAGTCGCCTTCGGAGCCGTATTTGCCGCGAATGTCCTGGAAGACCCGGATGTACCCGGCGTCCACGAAGACCTCGTCGCCCATCGGCAGCAGGTTGCGCATGGTCGGCGCGTCCGAGCGCTCCGCGCGCCCGTCGGCGTTATAGGGGGTGCGGGTGAGCAGGATCGGGGCGTGTTTCGCGTTCTTCGGGATGACGATGACGGTGTGCAGTTTCACCCCGTCTCGCATCGGAATCTCGACGACGCGCTTGACGTAGTCGTTGGCGCTGGTGGGCGCGTCGTACTTTGCCGGGATATCCGGCGTCAGCGGCGCGGTCTGCGCGGCGACCAGGGACGAGGCGACAGCCAGGGACAGCGCGAGCATGGGCAGCAACACGGGACGACGTGGCATGGGTATTCCTGTGGCAGTGGGACGGAACCGCCCTAGCCTGCCGCATCCTGAACGGAAGGGCTACAGGTCACGAGGCATGGAGCCCGTTGGCCGCCGCCTGGCACGAGGCATGCGTGGAGCCCTGGCAACGGACAAAAAAAAGCCGCTGCGAACAGCAGCGGCGTTTTTTCCGCGGATCCGCTCGTCCTTCCGGGGAAGGACGGGCGTTCGCGAGCGTGGCTTACTGACCCGAAGCGGTCGAAGCCGGAGCCGGAGCGGCGGTGCCGGACGCAGCCGGAGCGGCCGTGCTGGCGGCCGGCGGGGTGGTGTCGGCCGGCGGCGTGGCGGCCGGAGCAGCCTCGGGGGCGGCAGCGGCGGTCGAAGCGGACGACGGCGCGGTGGCCGAGGTGTCGTCGGACTTGTTGCAGCCCGACAGCATGGCAGCGGCGACAAAAGCCAGGGCAGTGATGGAAATGACCTTCATGATTTAGGGCTCCTCATTTGTTATGTATAGGGCAAGCGCTGCGGAGCATACCGCCGAAATGGCGAACCTTCCACGGCAATCGTCGCGCTTGCAGACAAAATAAAACTCGCATCCGGGGCGCACCCGTCCAAAGACGGACCCGCCTAGGGTGCAACGGCTATTGTGAAGCGTGGATGTCCGGCGGCGCATCGCAGACGGCGTTCGCAGACATTTTCAGAATAATCGCGTTCCGCCATTTGAAGCCAGTCCCTATCCTGTCACCCCGAAGTTGCTGTTGGGCACCCCTGCCCAGCCGCCTGACATGGAGTGACGCTTTGACCATACAACACCCCTCTCCCCGCCGATACCTCGCCGCCTTCGTGGCGGCGTTTTGCGCCCCGGCGGCCTCGGCCGAGCCCCCGCCGTTCGTGGCCGACGGCACCTGGCTGGATATCGACGCCGGAAGCTACGAAACCAACGAACCATCACGCTACGGGGTGTTGGCCACCCATGGCGGCAAGGCCGAGGGCAAGCACGTCGTCCTGCGTACCCACGGTGAATCCGCGTCCGCCATCCGCGTGACCGGCGCCTTCAGCGAAGTCACCCTCACCGGCGGCGAACTGATCACGACGGGCGATCTCGCCCATGGCCTTTATGTCACGGGCACACAAGGCACCGTCACAGCCCTTTACGGCGTCGACATCCGTACCGAGGGTGGCAGCGCCACGGGCGCCACCTTCGCGCTGGACGGCGCGGCCGGCCGTATCGAGGGTGGCAGCATCCATACGCTGGGCACGGTCGCCGCCGGCATCGTGGCCGAGGATGGCGGCCAGTTCCTGGTCGAGGGAACGAGCATACGCACCGAAGGGAACAACGCCGCCGGCTTGATCGCCCGCGACGGCAGCTCCTCGCTCTCCGCGCGCCGCACGCAGATCGAGACCTTGGGCAGGGAAAGTCATGGCGTCCATACCCAGGACACCGCCACCGCCACACTGGAAGACGTCCAGGTAACCACGAACGGCGAGTGGGCGAACGCGTTGAACGTCAACACCGGCAGCGGCTTGTTCACCGTCACCCGCAGCAACCTCCTCACCCATGGCGAACACGCCGCCGGTGTGAGCGTGGCCAATGGGGGGCCTCTCTCATTGGCCGGCACGCGCATCGAAACCACAGGCGATTTCGCCTCGGGCCTGGACAATCGTGGCGGTTCGGTCGCCGCCGGAAACGTCGACGTCATTACACTTGGCCATCAAAGCCATGGTTTGCTCGCGCAGGGAGGCGATCATCCGGGTCGCCTCCCACAGATCGATGTCCGCGGCTCCCGCGTCTCCACGGCAGGCGCGTCGGCATACGGCGTGTTCGCGACCCTGGGCGGCACCGTGCAATTGCGCGATTCATCGATCGTCACCTCGGGAGCCAGCGCGCACGGCATCCACGCTTCCGGCGGCGACATCCGCAGCATGGGCAGCACGGTCGAGGTTTCGGGCATCGGCGCCTACGGTGCCATCGTGGAGGCGGGTGGCACGCTGCGCATGGATGGCGGCTCCCTGCATAGCCAGAACGGTGCCGCCTTGGGTCTCAACGATCCCGGTATCGTCCGCCTGGGTGGAGGTGCATCGCTGACCAGTGGAAACGGGGTATTCGCGGAAGTGGACCCGGCGTCCACGCAGGCGTTCACCGTGGTGCTGGACGACCGCACCGTCGCCGTGGGGGCTATCCGCCTTTCGGACAAACCGGATGCGCCTCCGTCCGACCAGACGAAGTTCTCGCTTTCCATCAAGAACGCCGCTACCTGGTCCGGCGCCACATCGATCGTGCGCCATGTTTCCCTGGAGAGCGGTGGCACCTGGAACGTCACCGGCGACAGTCGCATCGGCAGCCTGCGCAACGACCACGGCGTCGTCGCCTTCGCACCGAGTGCGCCAGGATCATTCGGGACGCTCACCATCGCCGGCGATTACGAGGGCAACGATGGCCTGTTCCGGATGCGTGGCCAGCTTGGCGACGATCACTCCCCGGCGGACCTCGTCCATGTCACGGGCAATACCTCGGGGGGCAGCCTGATCGCCGTCGACATGCTCGACGGCACAGGCGACCACACCGAGGACGGCATCCCCCTCGTCAGGGTCGACGGCCGCTCGGACGGCAGCTTTAAACTCGCTGGCCGCGCGGTCGCCGGAGCGCACGAGTACTTCCTGTACCAAGGTTCCCTGAGCCAACCCGACGACGGCGACTGGTATCTGCGATCGAGCGTGCGTGAGGTCATCGTCGACCCGCAAACACCGGATCCTGGCGAATGGGTCGATCCTGGCGAGCCACCCGCACCGGTGCTGCGTCCGGAAACAGGTACGTACCGGGCCAACCAGACCGCGGCGCTCGCCATGTTCCAGGCGGGCCCTGGCGCGGGTGAAGACGAGGAAGACGAAGGCTCCCGCCGCAGTGCGTGGGCGCGCTTCGAACGCCAGCACACCACGTTCGACCTGCGCGATCAGATCACCACGACAACCTCCACGAACGAACTCACCGTGGGCGCCGACCTGCTTCGCGGCGACGGAGCCGCCGCGTCACACGTGGGCGTCATGGCCTCCGCAGGACAAGCGGATACGCGTGGCCATTCCCTGCTCACGCGGTATTCGGCCAAGGGGCGCGTGCGCGGTGCGGCCGCCGGCGTCTATGGGGGAGTCCGGGCCAACAATGGCATGTACCTGCGCGGCTGGACCCAATACGCGCACGTCAATCAGCGGGTGGAAGGCGACGCCTTGCGGAACGAGCGCTACGGTAGCGGCGTGCTCACCGCCAGCATCGAAGCCGGTCACCGGTGGCGCACCACACTGGGCACGGAATCCGACGCCTACCTGGAACCCCAGGCACAGTTGCTCGCCACCCGGATGCGCGGTGGCAGGCATACCGAAGCCAATGGGACCCGTATCATCCCGGCGCATACCAGCGGGGTCACCAGCCGTCTTGGCGCTCGTGCGGCGGCTCGCTGGAACACGCCGGGCGGGCACGTCGCCTCGCCGTACGTGGCCGCCAACTGGCTTCGCCGCCTCGGCAAGATGGATGCCACGCAACTCGATGGCGAAACCTTCGCAGGTGGCGTGCCGCGCAACAGCTACGCGCTGAAACTCGGCGTCGCCTTCCTGAGACATAGCGGCTGGCGGGTGTGGGGCGACGTGGAAACACGCTTCGGTGCCCGCCACTACCGGCGTGTCGCGGGGACGCTCGGGGTTCGCAAGGCCTGGTAACCGATGGGCGGGTCGCAGGCTGCGACCCGCCTGTCACGCCGCACCCGGTCGACCTCAGCCAACCACTTCCACCGATGGGGGCGCCGCACGCTTCGCCGTCACCGTGCTACCGATCGATGCCAGCACGATGAAACCGATCGCCAGCCACTGCGACGAGATGAGGTGCTCGCCCAGGAGCAACATCGCCAGCAGGGATGCGACGGCGGGTTCCAGACTCACCATGATGCCGAAGGTCTCACTGGGCAGGCGCTTCAACGCCATCATCTCCAGCGACATGGGAATGGCGCTGGAGACGATGGCCACACCGAGTCCGGCAGCCAGGATGCCGGGATTCAGCAAACTCGCTCCCGCATGCGCAATCCCATAGGGCACGACGACGAAACTGGCGGCAACGAGCCCCAGCGAGACCGAATGCCCCGCGTGCAGGTGTCCCGCCTTCTTGCCGAAGACGATGTAAAGGGCCCAGCACACGGCGGCGGCCAGGGCCAACGCGACGCCCACGGGGTCGAGCGGGCTGTCATGGCCAAGCGGCAACAACATGACCAGACCTGCGATAGCACAAGCAAGCCAGACGAAATCCACCGGTCGGCGCGACGACCACATCGCCACCGCCAAGGGCCCACTGAACTCGATGGCCACGGCGATGCCGAACGGGATCGTGCGCAGGGCGAGGTAGAACAGCAGGTTCATCACGCCAAGGGTCAACCCGTAACGGATCACCGAGCCCGCATCGCGGCGGCTCAACGGCCAGCGCCAGGGGCGCCACACGATCAGCAGCACCAGTGCGGAAAAACCGACGCGAAGCGCCGACGTGCCCTCGGCGCCGATGAGCGGAAACAGCTTCTTCGCAAACGACGTGCCGATGCACAACGACGTGACAGAGCCGAGCACGGCAAGCGCCGGCAGCCATAGGGTGGAGCGCGTAGAGTTCATTGCGACACTGTATCCGCTGACCACGCATTTCTATAGGGAGGGTGGGCCCATGTGGCACATGCTTGGACATTATGTTTATATGAGACATATTGTCTACAAACAGGACCACGCCTGGTCATGACCGCCCTTCCCGACTTCCGACTCGAAAGCTGGTTCTCGCGCTGGGAATTCGCCGCGCGCTACCACCTCACGGCATCCGATGCCCAGAGCATGAGCCTCACCCAATTGCTCGCGCTCGCGGAGCCCGCCGATCGCGAGGCCTTCGAGACCTTGCACCTGGGTTACACGCAGACCTATGGCGCCCCCACGCTGCGTGAAGCCATCGCGTCGACATACCAGCAACGCGACGCAGCGGACATCCTCTGCTTCGCGGGTGCCGAGGAGGGCATCTACATCGCCATGCGCGTGCTGCTGGAGCCCGGCGACCATGCCATCGTGGTCACGCCGAATTACCAGGCGGCCGAAACGATTCCCCTATCGATTTGCGAGGTAACCGGTGTCGCGTTGAATCCGGATGACCATTGGTCCCTAGATATCGACGACGTGGCGGCGGCGATCCGACCGAATACCCGCGTCGTATCGATCAACTTTCCGCACAATCCCACCGGCAAGATCCTGGAGCGCGAGCGTTTCGACGCCCTCGTGGCACTGTGCCGCAAACACGGCATCTGGCTCTTCAGCGACGAGGTGTACCACTCCCTCGGCCCCTCGGGATCGGCACACCTGCCCCAAGCCGCCGACGTCTATGAAAAGGGGCTATCGCTCGGCGTGATGTCCAAGGCCTATGGACTGCCGGGACTGCGCATCGGTTGGATCGCCTGTGCGGATCGCTCGGTGTTACAGCGCATGGAGCGCTACAAGCACTACCTGTCGATATGCAATGCCGGGCCATCGGAGGCCTTGGCCTTGATCGCGCTGAAGGCACGCTCGACGATCCTGGAGGGACATCGCAAGCGCATCGACCGCAACCTCGCCACGCTGGACGGCTTCTTCGCACGTTGGCCCGACCGCTTCCAGTGGTATCGCCCTGACGGCGGTTGCATCGCCTATCCGCGGTACCTGGGACCGGAGGGTGTCGACGCATTCGCGACCGGCCTCGTCGAACAAGCCGGCGTACTCCTGCTCCCCGCATCCAACTACCGGTCGGAACTCACGGCCACTCCCACCGACCGCTTCCGCATCGGTTTCGGCCGCGCGGACTGCGCAGAGGCGATCGACGCCCTGGACCGATACCTGGGGGAATAAAGGATGCTTCGCCGGAACTTCGGGGGTACGGCTCGGCTTCGCCATCGCGGATTTTTGCGTCGAGGCAAGGGGAGTCGCGGGGGGGGGGGGGGGGGGGGGAGAGAGAAAGACAGCCCCCCCCCCCCCCCC
>NZ_JBPGXU010000078.1:0-18729 GCF_056755675.1 Luteibacter sp. KNZ12-1A
GGGGGCCCCCCCCGTGGGCGGTTTTCCCGGCGGGGCCCCCCCCCCGCCGCCCCCTGGGGCCGGCTTCCACCGGATCGCCGCGACGCGACTCCGTCCGTCGGATTTGAACTCGACGCGCGGTTCGTAGTCCCATGGGGGCTTGGTTTTTTGTGGGAGCAGCAGGTTGAGCAGACAGTCATCGGGTTCGAAATGGGTCGCGGCGTTGCTGGTCGTGGCCATCGCCGTGGTCGTCGGCGTGTTCGTCTATCGCGAAAAGCAGGCGCGGGAAGCCGCATCCGCTCCACCGTTCGCCGTTGCCGGATCGTCGTCGGCATCATCGACAGCCGTGCACGATGCGACCTTGCCGCAGCATCCCATCGGCGGTCCGGCGCAGGCGTCCACGGCATCGCTGCCGCCGCTGGACCAGAGCGATGACGAGATCCTCGCCGGCCTGCTGGCGCTGGCCAGCGATGGTGCACTCAAGTCGTTGTTGCGCACCGATGCCATCGTCTCGCGGATGGTGGCCACGATCGACGCCTTGCCGAAGCAGAGTGTCGGCATGAATGTCGTGCCCCTGCGCACGCCCACGGGACGCTTCCAGGTCGTGTCGGACGACGGCAATTTCGTCGCCTCGAAGAAGAATGCCGAACGCTATGCCACCTATATGTACGTCGCGGACCGGATCGATCCGAACGCGGCGGCGGCCTGGTACAAGCGTAACTATCCGTTGTTCCAGCAGGCCTACCGCGACCTCGGGACCAACGGGTACTTCAACGACCGCCTGGTCGAGGTCATCGACCATTTGCTCGCCGCGCCCGAACCGAAGGGGAACCAGCAGCTGATTCCCGCGAAGGAGGGGTATGTGTATGCGAACCCCGCGCTGGAGCAATTGTCGGTCGGGCAAAAGTTCATGATGCGCGTGGGGCTTGAGAACGAAGCGAAGCTCAAGGCGAAATTGCGGGCCTTGCGAGAGGCGGTGGTTGCACAGCCGGAGGCGCCGGGTCCGGTGGGTGATGAGGGGCCGACTTCGCGGTAGCGCCGCAGGAAAGCATCGCCGACAAAGTCGGCTCCCACAGAAGTCCAGGGGCGTCGCCGACAAGGTCGGCTCCCACCGGAGCCTAGGCCTGGCAGGGTCGGCTCCCACCAGAGGCTGGGGCTGACAGGGTCGGCTCGCACCAGGGCAAGCCGGAAACAGCTAGCCCGGTGGGAGCCGACCTTGTCGGCGATGCGCCCGTCAGGGCGCCTTCTTCGACGGATCGCGCACCGGCACGTTGATATTGCACAGGTCGATCTTCCCGGCCGGTCGCGTATAGAACGCATCCTGACGGTTGCGCTTTGCCTCGACCACGGCGGCGAAGGTCTTGCTGTCCGTGCGCAGCACCTGTATCGGCGTGCGCTCTGCTTCCGGAACATCCGCGGCGAGGCGTACGCTCCTGATCGTCACGCGTTGCTCCGGCTTGTCGTAGAAGCCCATCGGTTCGCCGCCGCGCGGATAGGCGGAAAGGATCTCCATGCCCTTGATGACCTTGCCTGCGACCGCGAGGTTGCGGTCGAGGTTGCGTGGCGCCTGGCCGATGATCGCGTAGAGCGAACTGCCGTTGCCGGTCTCGGCACCGGTATCGCGCGCGACGCCGACCGTGCCGTAGCAATGGGTGATCCAGGCCTCGCCCTTGCCATCGCGGGCGACAGGGAAGCCATCGGAAAAGCCGACCTCGGGTGCATAGACGTCGCCGTCCTGAAGCCTGGTGAAGGGATAGGCCTTGCCATCCTTGCGGGTGAACTCCGGGGCCAGGGTTTCCTTCGCCGTACCCAGGCTCTTCGCCTTCTTCTTGTCGTCGCCATCCGGATCGCCCCACTGCGTGACGAAGTTGTCCTGGACGCGGATCACCTGGGTGCCGTCGAAGTAATGCTCGCGGATCAACGTACGGATGTTCGCCGCGTGCAGGGGCGACCAGTCCTGGGCGAGCTCGATGATCACCCGGCCCTGCGGCAGGTCCATGTAGACGAGGTTTTGCGGATCGGGCGTGCGCCATTCCGCCGGTGTCGACTTCGCCAGCAGCTCCTTGGGCGTGGGAGAGTGTGATTTTTTTGCCTCATCGGCGACAGCGGGCAGGGCGAGAACGAGAGCGAGCGCAAGGAATGTACGTGCGAGCATGGGATTCCTGGAATGAGTCGAAACGGATGAAAAGTAGCAGAGCCGGTTGAGAAGCGTGCGGACTTATTCCCCGGGACGCCTTGGCGACCCTCCGTACGGTATCGAGATCACGAGTATTTGTGCAGAGTGCGGACACGTGTCGAGGACGTTCCTCGCCCGAATGACCATCCTTATTTCTTCGGCGTGGCGCTGGATTAGCTACCGGGATGTTGGCGGCGCTGGATATCGGTTCAGGCTGAGCGCGCCAGCCATTCTGCCTTGGCAGTACTTTGCGCTCGCGTCGGGCATTGGTCTCAAAGGTGGCGCTCACATCAGAAGCGGGTTTCCACTACCGGGCGTGGCAGGCTGTGCCGGCTTCTATGGCGATAGGTGGAGGCGACGATCAGGGTCGTTCCAGAAAGGAATGCCGCTTGGTGTGTCTCGTGAAATCATTCGTAAGCAAGTTCGTTCTTGGTCTGCTTTTCATCGCCCCTAATTTCCCACTTTTCGCTACCAGTATCAATGAGATGTCTGCAGCAGATGCGCGTATCCAGGAGGCCCATCTCGCCTCTATGTTCAACCTGGCACTCAATCGGGGGCGACCTAGCTTTCCCGAGATCGGGCCGTTACGTGTCAACGTGCGTCTCAATCAGGTAGGGGCGCAGATCGAAGTGGATTTGGGAGATGACTTTGCCCGTGTGGCGGATACTCCTGAGATGGAGGATCTTTCCAAGGTGATTTATGAGGTTATCCGGGATGCGTGGCCGGATCTTGCCGAGCCGTACACCCTAAGACTCCTCTTCGGGGGGCGCGATCTTGAAGCCCTTCACCCCGAATTATTCGAAGCCACGAAATCGGACTGGGCTCGCCACCGCCACTCAGCAAATGCGATCAGCGGTAGTGGCCCTATCGTGGTTTCGGCTGGCCACGGGGTGTACTACGACTATGGTCTCAAGAAATGGACAACGCAGCGCGAGCGTCATAACGGCGTACTTGAGGATGAGATCACCAACGTATTTGCGAGGCATCTGGTCAAGCATCTGGGCGACATCTCGGATGTGCCGATAGAGCTGGCTCGCACCTTGGACGAGAACATTCATGAAGAAAGCGGCTATCCATGGTCTCTCATGGCAGGTCGTTACTGGTTGAAGGAGCGCTTCCCCGAAGAATATGCACTATGGAACAGTCGGCCCGGCTCTTCAGCGTCCCTCAGAGAAAAATTCGAGGATCTCGACAGCCGGCCGCTTTTCGCCAACCGCCAGGACGCGCGAGCCTCCATCGCCATTCATACGAATGCCTCAGAAGGAAATCCGGAGGCCCGTGGGACCAGAACCTATTTTCAACGCGGTTCAACGATGAGCAAGCCGCTGGCCGATCTTGCTCTTTGCTACATGCGTGAACGCATCCGATCTGAATGGCGTTATGGGGAATATCCTTTCGCTACCGAGAGCAAGTCTGAAAATTACGCTGAACTGCGTGGCGCGACCATGCCTGCCATCCTCGTGGAGGTTGGATTTCATACCAATAGTGACGACGCGACTGCCATGTTAGACGATAAATTTCAGAATGCCGCGATGCTTGGCCTCAGTAAGGCCTATAGAGTCTTTTCCGAGGGTGGTGAATGTGAGCCGTTCGTAAATGTTGGTGTTGTGGAGCAACACTTGGTGGATGCGCATGGCATGAGCATCACTGTTGGCTATAAGGGAAAGCCGAAGTTCCCGATTGAGCTGAGAGCATATGCCCTCACAGGATTGGGAGGGTCGCACGTTCACATGGTTACAGAACCGAATGAGATGAACACTATCACCGTGCCATGGGAATGTATCTCCGACACATCCTCCAGATTCATCTTTTACATGGTGGACGCTGATGGCGCCAGAACTGCAGTCAAACAGGGGCCTTCCGTCGGATGCAATCATGATTGCTACGATCATTATCGCTACAACGGCATCAAGGATGATCACGACCCGAAGAAGCCGTGTGGGCATTCTCTATTGCCAGGCATATATCTACGTGGTCATTGGCCAGATTTAGCGAGCGCGTGGAACAGTGGCTTTCGCGACCGTGACCCTATTTTCGACATCGACAACTGGTCTTCAGAGCCGGGAAAATGGAGAAGGTTCCTGGATGAGCAGGCGGCCATTGAGGCGCTTTGATAGAAACCGGAATGATTGCCGGGCATCCTTTTTCGTCGTCGTAAAAAGAGGTCAAATCTAGCGGCCAAGGATGGCTTTGGGTTCCATAAATGCCTCGAGTCCAAACACGCCGTATTCCCGTCCGATGCCCGACTGCTTGAAGCCGCCGAACGGCGCCCTCGGATCATGCGTCAGCGTGTTCACCATCACACGGCCGGCATCGATGCGGGAGGCGACGCGGCGTGCGCGGGCGCTGTCCGCGGAGAAGATGTAGGCCTGCAATCCATATGGCGTGTCGTTGGCGATCGCGATCGCGTCTTCCTCGTCGTCGTACGCGATGATCGAGAGCACCGGCCCGAAGATTTCCTCGCGGGCGATGGCCATGTCGTTGCGTACGTCGGTGAACAACGTGGGGCGAACGAGCCATCCGCGCGCGTAACCGGCCGGCCGGCCTTCGCCGCCGGCGAGCAGCCGAGCGCCTTCCTCGACACCCTTGCGGATATAACCCTGCACACGTTGCCATTGCTTCGCGCTGACCATCGGGCCCACCGTGGTGGCGGGATCGTTGGGATCGCCGGAGACGACGGCATCGACGGCGTCCTTCGCCATGGCTTCGAACTCGGCCAGTCGCGAACGCGGCACGAGGATGCGCGAGCCCGCGATGCAGGCCTGCCCGCTGTTGTTGAAGCCCGCCATGATCGTCAGTGGCACCACCTGCGCGAAGTCGGCGTCGTCGAGAACCACGCTGGGTGACTTGCCGCCGAGTTCGAGCGTGACACGCTTCAACGTCTCGGCGCCCGCGCGAACGATGCCCTTGCCCACCGCCGTCGATCCGGTGAAGGAGATCTTCGAGACATCGGGGCTGCCCACGATCTCCGCGCCCACGACGTCGCCCCGGCCGGTCACGATGTTGAACACGCCGGCGGGGGCTCCGGCCTCGTGCAAGGCCTCGGTGACGATACGTGTCTGCAGCGCGCTCATCTCGCTCGGCTTGATCACCGCCGTGCATCCCGCGGCGATCGCGGCGGCGAGCTTTCCGCAGATAAAGCCGGCATTGCTGTTCCATGGCGTAATGAGGCCGGCGACTCCCACGGGTTGCATCATCACCGTGGACGACCCCATGCGACGCTCGAAATCGAAGTCGCGCAACGTGGCGATGGCATCGAGGAACACGCTGGAGGCGTGTCCGGTCATCCAGCTGCCACGCGATACCGGCGCACCGTATTCCTCGCGAATCGCGGCGAAGAGTTCGTCCTCGCGGGTGACGATCGCGTCGTGCATGCGCTGGAGCAGGGCGATGCGTTCGTCGACCGTGGTCCTGGAGAACGTGGAAAAGGCGCGCTTCGCCGCCGCGATCGCGCGGCGGGCATCCTCGACATCGGCCAGCCGGACCGTGCCGATGACTTCCTCGGTGGCGGGGTTGAAGAGTTCGAAGCGCTCGTCGCCGTGCGGGGTGACGAAGGCGCCGTCGATGTAGACGTGATCGATCGCATGCATGGGGAAATCCTCGGAAAGCCGCTCCGACGTGGGCGGCGCCTTCCAAGGGTGCGGTCGCTGCATTAATCTGATAAGGCGGATAAAGCAAAATAACTTATTAAGCGGAGGCGGATAATGCGCCCAGGACTCACCGAACTCGAAGCCGTGCTCGCCGTGGCCCGGCAGGGAAGCTTCCGCGCCGCCGCCGCGTCGCTGGAGATGTCCACGTCGGCCCTCAGCCAATCCGTCGCCTCGCTGGAATCCCGACTGGGCACGCGGCTCTTCCACCGGACCACGCGTAGCGTCCGGCTCACGGAGGCAGGGGAGCGGTTCGTGGCCGAGGTGGGCCCGGCCCTCGCCGATATTCGTGGCGCGATCGAACGGATCAGCGACCACGGTGAAACCCCGACCGGCAGCTTGCGCATCAATACATCGGTCGGTGCGGCTCGCCGCGTCATGGGCCCGTACATGATTCCCTACCTTCGGCGATATCCGGAAGTGCGCCTGGACCTCGTCACCGAGGATCGCCTGATCGATATCGTGCGCGAAGGCTTCGATGCCGGATTCCGCACCATGGACACGGTGCCTGGCGACATGATCGCCGTGCCGCTGGGGCCCCCGGTGCGTTTCGCCGTCGTGGGGTCGCCGGATTACTTCGCGCGGCATGGCCGGCCGGTGATCCCGGCGGATCTTGCCCGGCATGCAGGCATTCGCGCGCGCATGCCCGCCGGCCATATCTATCACTGGGAGTTCGAGCGGCACGGTGAAGCATCGACGGTGGACGTTGGCGGAACGCTGACCCTCGACGAGCCGCAGCTGATGCTCGAAGCGGCACGGGCCGGCCTCGGCCTGGCCTATCTCGCCGAGTTCAACGTGGTGGACGATCTCGCCGCGGGCCGCCTCGAACGAGTGCTGGAGGACTGGACGCCACCCTTCGACCGCCTTTGCCTCTACTACCCCGGAAGGCGCCACGTGCCAGCGGCCCTGCGCGCCCTGGTCGACCTCATCAGGGAGACGGGCTGAGCGCATGGGCCAAGGGTCATGGCAAACCTTTGCGACGCCGGAGGCATCCTTTCCGTAAGTTTCCACGACCCGGATCGTCCATGCGCCGTCGCCTTGCCCTGTTCACCCTCCTTTGCGTCGCCAGCGCCGCCGCGCATGCGGAGGTGACGATCGATGGCCACATCGATCCCGCCGAATGGGCGGGTGCGAAACGCATCGTCGATTTCCGCGACACCCAGCCCAAGACAGGCAAGCCTGGCAGCCAGCCCACGGAGGCCTGGGTGCTGTCGACACCGAAAGGCCTGGCCGTGGCGATCCGCGTGACCCAGTCGGCCGACATCCCCCGCTCGCGCCAGCAGGCCCGGCGCGACGAGAACGCCCTGGTCGACCGCATCAACGTGATGGTCGACTTCGATGCCGATGGCCGCGTCGGCTATGACTTCGAGGTGAAGTCGCAAGGCGGTGTCGCGGACGAGGTGATCACCAACGAATCCGACTTCAGCTACGACTGGGACGGGCGCTGGGACCACGCGGTCAGCGAGGACGCGGAAGGCTACTCGGTGGAAGTATTGATTCCTTGGTACATAGCGCCGATGCGCAAGGCCAACGGCGATACGCGCACCATCGGCCTGTACATCGACCGCGTGATCGGCAGCACCGGCGAGCGCATGGCATGGCCGGAGGTAAGCTTCGATAACGGCCGCTTCCTGTCCAACTTCCAGCGCGTGGAACTGCCGGCGTATTCCCAGGCGCTGTTCGCCGTCACGCCCTACGTGGTGGGCAAGGTGGACCGTGCGCATGGCGGAACGTCCTTCGAGCAGGGTGCCGACATCATCTGGAAGCCGAACGGGCAGACCCAGCTCACGGCGACGATCAATCCCGATTTCGGCCAGGTGGAGAGCGACGACCTCGTCGTGAACTTCTCGCCAGAGGAAACCTTCTTCACCGACAAGCGCCCCTTCTTCACCGAGAACCAGGGCATCTTCGATTTCAGCCTGCTCGACGACGATTCGCAGCTGGTCTATACGCGGCGTGTCGGTGGCGCCTCGGACGATGGCCACGGCGCGGCCGACATCTCGGCCGCGGTGAAGGTGAACGGCAGCGTCGGTTCGACCAGCTACGGCATCCTCACCGCGCAGGAAAAGGGCGATGCCGGACGCACGTTCGGTGCGTTCCGGCTCAGCCAGAACGTGGGCACGCAAACCTTCGGCATGCTCGCCACGCGGGTGAACCATCCCTACCTCGACCGCGACGCGAACGTGCTGGGCTTCGACCATCGCTGGCAACCGAACGCGGCCTTTTCCATCACCAGCAACGTGGTCGGCAGCAAGATCGACCAGCCGCGCGCGGACAGCTCCGGCCTAGGTGCGACCAGCATCGCGTTCTGGGAAATGAACGATGTCTGGAGCCAGCAATGGCTGGGCATGTACTTCGGCCGCCGCCTGGACATCGACGACTTCGGTTACCTGCCGCGCAACGACATGGAATACCTGCACTGGGAGGTGCGCCAGCGCGTCACCGGCTTGCCGGAGGACTCGGCATACACCTCGCACATGTGGCATTACCGCATCTCGGCGCTCGACAACACCGAGGGGCGCGTCGTGCATCGCCGCTTCCGCATCCTGCGTGACAGCCAGCGCCGCGACGGTGGCGAGGAAGTGTGGCGGCTGGACGCGTTCACATCCGCCTACGACGACCTGCTCACCCGCGGCGGCAACGCGTTGCACACGCCGCCCACGGCCAAGCTCACCTATGAACGCGAGCGGCCACGCATCGGTCGCTGGGCATGGGAAGCGGAAGGCTTCATCAATGGCAACCAGCTCACCGGTTACCACCGCCTGGGCTATTACTTCAAGTTCACGCCCACGTACTTCATCACCGACGCCTTCAGCGTGTTCGCCGGCGCCAGTTACGAGTGGGACCCCAACTGGCTCATCTGGCAGCACGACAACCTGGTCGGCGCGTTCGATGGGCGCACCGTCGGCATCGACAGCGGGGTGAACTGGAACCTGGGCAACAAGCAGGAATTGCGCGTCAAGCTGCAGACCCTGGCGGTCGGCGCGAAACTGCGCCAGCGCCTGGAGATCACGCCCACGGGCGGCGCGGTGCCCAGCGACGAACCGGTGGACGATCTGGGCGTCGCCAACCTCGGTTTCCAGATTCGTTATCGTTACGAGATCGCGCCCTTGTCGAACCTGTACATCGTGTACAACCGCGGCGGGTACATGGACGACACCAACGACGATGTCGATTCCCAGTTCCGTCGTGGCTTCAGCCTCAAGGACGTGAACGAGGGACTGGTGAAGGTGGCCTATCGCCTGGAGTTCTAGGGGGGCCTTAGAGGCCCGCTTCACATCCGCTGTGGCATTCCTGCAGCCAGGGACGGCTCATGGAGATCGTTGTGCCAAATCGCGCGAACCCCAGGCCAGGGCGGACCATCGGTGAACACGGCGTCATCGGCAACCTGGACACCACGGCGCTGGTCGCCATCGATGGCAGCATCGACTTCATGTGCTGGCCGCACCTGGACAGCCCGACGATCTTCGCGGCGCTGCTCGACCCGGAGAAGGGCGGCGAATTCTCGGTGACGCCGGAGCTCGATGGCGCGCACCGCCTGCAGCTCTATATTCCCGAGACCAACGTGCTGAGCACGCGCTGGATGTCCACGCACGGCAGCGTCGAACTGACCGACTTCATGCCCCATCCGGAGACCGGGGTGCGTCTTCCTCGCTGTGTGGTCCGCCGCGTCCGCGTATCGCGCGGCCGGATGCGCATCCGCGCATGCTGCCGGCCGCGCCTGGACTATGCGAAACGCGTGCCGGACGTCGCGATGCATGGCGATACCGTGGTCTTCCACGATGGCACCCGTTCGCTGCGCCTGGGTGCGAACGTGCCACTGCTGCCCGGTGACGGCGAGGCGGGTGCGGAGTTCGAACTGGAACGGGGCGGCGAAGCCTGGTTCGTGCTGTGCGACGAGTCATGCGATCCGCTCGATGCCGCGGAATGCCTCGCGGCCCTCGAAGCCACGGCCGATGCGTGGCGACGCTGGACACGCCGGTCGAACTACCGGGGGCGTTGGCGCGAAAGGGTGGATCGCTCCGCGCTTGTGTTGAAGCTGCTTACGTCGCACGCACACGGTTCGATCGCCGCGGCGGCCACGTTCGGCCTGCCCGAAGCCACGGGGTCCGAGCGTAACTGGGACTACCGCGCCACCTGGATACGCGATGCCTCGTTCACGGTCTACGCCTTCATGCGCCTGGGCTATGTGGACGAGGCGGAACGGTTCCGCCGATGGACCGAGGACCGGATCATGGCGCTGGAGGAGGGCGCCGCCCTGCGCGTCATGTACGCGCTCGACGGCGAGGAGGCGATGGACGAGGGAACGCTCGACCATCTCGCCGGTTACGCCGGCTCGCGTCCCGTGCGGATCGGCAATGGCGCGCGCACGCAGACCCAGCTGGACATCTTCGGCGAATTGATGGACAGCATCTACTTGTCCAACAAGTATGGCTCCGCGATCAGCCACGCGGGCTGGGCGCACGTGCGGCGCCTGGTCGATCACGTGCGCGAACACTGGTGTGACGCCGACGAGGGTATCTGGGAGATTCGCGACGAGCCGCGCCATTTCCTGCATTCCCGCCTGATGTGCTGGGTAGCCCTGGACCGTGCGGTGCGCCTTGCCGGCAAGCGTTCGTTGCCCGGCCCGGTGATGGAATGGGCGGCTGAACGCGACCGCATCGCCGACGATATATGGGCGAATTTCCGTCATCCGGAACACGGTTATTTCGTGCAGGCCCGCGGCGGCGAGGACCTGGACGCCTCGCTGTTGATGATGCCGCTGGTCCGTTTCGTCTCGGCGACCGATCCGGTGTGGTTGAAGACGCTGGACGCGATCGGCGAACGGCTCACCGATGACGGACTGGTCTTCCGCTATCGTAATGCGGACGGATTGAAAGGAGGCGAGGGCGCGTTCACCACCTGCACGTTCTGGTACGTGGAATGCCTGGCGCGTGCGGGGCGCCTGCACGAAGCGCGCGAAGTGATGGCGCGTGGCGTCCTCTATGCGAACCATCTCGGCCTTTTTTCCGAAGAGCTCAGCCTGCTCGGCGAGCCGCTGGGCAACTTCCCGCAGGCGCTCACCCACCTGGCCTTCATCAGTGCCGCGTACTACCTCGACCGGCAGCTCTCGCATCCGGAAGGGCAGGTCTGGCAGCCCTAGACCAGTTGCAGGTCGCGCGCGTTGGCGCGGGGAAAGACCTTCGCCAGGTCGGCATCGGACAAGCCATACATCCGCCGCATCAGCCCCGCGAGCACGTCGCGGTAATTGTTGAGTACCGGATAGTCGCGGTTCTGCAGGAGGTTCGCCGCATTCACCGCCACCTGCCTTCCGGCGATGCGGCCACCGGCGACCTTTCCGCCAAGCACCCAGTACGCGGTGCCGTGGCCGTGGTCGGTGCCCTTGTTGCCGTTCTCGCGGAAGGTGCGCCCGAATTCCGATACCACGACCACCACGGTGTCGTTCCATTCCGCTTCGCCAAGGCCATCGGCAAAGGCGGCCAGGCCCTTGCCGAGGTTGTCCAGGTTGTTCGCCAGCTGGCCGGTCGCGCCACCCTGGTTGACGTGCGTGTCCCAGCCACCCACGTCGACGAAACCCAGGCGGAAGCGATCGCGCATCAGCGTGGCCATGCGCTGACCCTGCTGCGCGAAGCCACGCGCGTTCACCGCGCCCCGGCTGGCGGCGATCATTTCCGCCTGCAGGTCCTGGGCCACTTGCTGGCGCAGTTCGAGGCCGTCGGTGGCGGCGGACTGCAAGGGGGTGCCCTGGTACATCCCGGCCAGGATCTTCGCCTGGCGGTCGTCGAACACCGCCTTGCCACCACCCTTCAGGGAGATGTTGGGAACGTCGCCCGCGCCACGGAACGTCAGCGGCAACGCATCGGTGAACGCGATCGGCGGAACGCCCCGCAGCACGGTCGAAAGCCGGCCCATGAACCCGGAGCCATAGCTGCGTGCGTCGGAAGCCTCGCCCGCTTCGATATCGTCCTGGGTCTCGAAGTGGCTGCGCGAAAGGTCGTCCGTACCGGCGAAGGGAATGAAGGCGAGTTGGCGCCTGTCCCACAGGGGGCCCATCGAATCGTTCAGTACCGGTGCCAGGCCCCAGTCCGCATCGAGGGCGCGCACGGCGAGGGGATCGCCCGGCGTGGGCCGTGCCAGCGCGATGGTCGGGCGCGCCTCGTGGTAGAAGTCGCTCGAATACGGCACCAGCAGGTTGTTCGAATCGTAGCCTCCACGCAGGAACACCAGCAGGAAACGCGGCGAGGAGGGCGGCGTGGCGAACACCTTGCCACCCAGGGTGAGCGCGGGGACGCCGGCGGCGAGGGCGAGAAGGAACTGACGGCGATCCATGGCGGGCCTCAGCGGTAGTTGAACTCGGGGGACGCGAGCAGGAAGGTGTTCCATTCCTGCTGCGACGTGGCTTGCGCCAGCGCATCGCGCGTCTTCGGGCCGAGCGTGGGTTCGATCGTCGCGTAATACGTCGGCGTGGTCAGTTGCGGGAATCCGCCGCGCGTACGCTTGCCTTCCTCGTCCAGGTCGAACAGGTGGTTCGCCCCGCTGCCGATGGCGCGCGCGATCTCGAAGCGCTTCGCCACCTGCCCGGAACTCGACCATTCCGAATCCGCGATGGGCCATCCATCCGGCGTGATCCGGCCGAACGGTGCCTGGCCGAGTTGGCCGATCCAGTTCACCAGCGGGCGAGGGTTCGGCACCGGCTTGCCGTCGTAGGCGAGCCGCATCGCCGAGACGAGGAACTGGGTCGGGTCCTTGTACCGCTTGCCCAGCGACGCGGTGAAGGCCTTCGATTCCAGCATCGTCTTCACGACGGCGGCGATGTCCCCGTCGGTTCGCCGGAACGTCCTGGCCATCGCCTTTACCAGTTCCGGTGGCGGATCGTCGGCGACGAAGTACTTCGCGAGCCGGGTGGAGACGAAGGTGGCGCAGGCGGGCTGGTTCACGATGAGGTCGACGGCTTTTTCCACCTCGTCGAAACCGCCGCCATGCAGGGTCGTCCCGAGCAGTTGCTTGTCGCCGAAGTCGTGGCGGTTCGGATTGAACTCGAAGGCGCCTTCGTGAAGGTAATACGGTTGCAGGGCGGGACGGATCTTGCGCGGTTGTCCGTCGAAGTCGACGCCCACGCCCGTGAGTACGCGGGCGAGGTTCTGCACGTCCGCCTGCGTGTAACCCCCATCGACGCCGAGCGTATGCAGCTCCATCAACTCGCGTGCATAGTTCTCGTTGATCTTGTCGCGCGCGTTCTGCGCATTATCGAGGTACTCCAGCATCGCCGGGCTTTTCAGCGTGGCCAGGACGAGGTCGCGGAACTTGCCCAGCGCATGGGGCCGGATCGTGTTCCGTGCGTAGTCGGCCACCAGCCAGCGTACCCGCCCCTTGTCCTGGAAGACGCTGAAATGATTCAACCAGAACCACACGAGTTGCTCGCGCAGCTGGTTCTCGTCGTAGATCGCATGTAGCAGCTCGCTCGCCTGCGCTTCCTGTGCATAGCCGTTGCCCTGCTTCTGCAAGGCCTTGCGGGCCTCCTGTTTCGCGTCGCCGTCGGGCATGTCGTTGATCTGGCGGTACTGGTCGCGCACCTGGGCGAGCAAGGCCGCGGAAGGCGTCTTCATCGCATCGAAGCCGTCGATCTGCGCGCGCACGTCGGCAGGCAGCGCATCCTGTTTCGGGTGCAGCTGTTCATCGAGGAAACGCCGCTTGCCGAGTTCGCGGAAGCGCGCCAGCGTGGCCGAATCCGCGCCGAAGGTGACCCTGTCGAGCCATGCGATATCCTCGTTCGACACGGCGTCGTCACGCGCGGCTGCCGGCAGCGCGGCGAGGGCGAGCAGGAAGGCGACGGCAAGAGATCGCATGGCATGTCCGTGTCCGGCGGGTGGTCCACCTTAAACGGAGTGGCTGGCGGAAGGTTTACTCCCGCCTGAGCGTGGGATCTTGCGATCCGCTAGATCTCGTTCTCGTCCGGCCCGATGAACTCGATGGCGGCCTCGCGCGAGCCGGCGGCTTCCTCGGCGACCTGGCGCACATGTTCGCCCACCTTGTCGTTGGGTACCTCGACCTCGAGCGTGTACGTACGTGAACTCATGTCGTCGGAGAGGTTCTGCGAACTGGAGTCGTCGCGGAAATCGCTCATGAAGTCGTCGATTTCCTCGACGCGCTCCACGCGGTCGATACCATGGATCGCATTGGCCACGTCGTCGAAGATGTCACGGTCGCCGGTGATGCGGAGCAGGATACGGGGCATGGGGTCCTCCTGGATCGATACCCGGCGATGCTGCGGGGTGGCATGTATGCCGGAAGTGTACGCCCGGCTAACATGGATGTTTTGGATGGCCGTGCCATGCCCAAGACCTACGACCAGGCCTATTACGACAAGTGGTATCGCAGCGCGGGCCATGCCGTGCGCTCGCCCGCCGAGCTCCGGCGCAAGGTGGCGATGGTGCTGGGCCAGGCCGAGTTCTACCTGGGCCGCCCTGTGCGCAACGTGCTCGACATCGGTTGTGGCGAAGCGCCCTGGCGCGCCGCACTGCGCCGGTTGCGGCCGGGCATCGAGTATCGCGGGCTCGAAGCCAGCGAGTACGCCGTGGCCCGCTACGGCCGCTCGCGCCAGATCGGGTATGCCCGCTTCGGCCAGCTGGCCGAGTTGCGCTTCGACACTCGATTCGACCTGGTCGTCTGCACCGACGTGCTGCATTACCTCAAGCCCGCGGAGATCCGCGCGGGCCTCGTCGGCATCGGCGAGATGGTGGAGGGGTTGGCTTTCCTCGAGGCCTATACGCGCGAGGACGATCCCGGTGGCGATCGCGAAGGGTTCTTCGGCCGGCCCGCGCGCTGGTACCGCGAGGCCTTCCGCGAGGTGGGCCTGATTCCCGTCGGCTCGCAGTGCTACGCCAGCCCACGGCTGGAGCGCCACGTGGCCTCGCTGGAACGACTCTAGGTCGCGGAGAACCAGGCGATCGTCGCCAGCGCGTTGTTGGCGGCATGCGCGATAAACGCCGGCCATAGCGAGCCGCTGCGCACGCGGAGCCAGGCGCAGAACAGGCCGACCAGGACCAGGTTGGGCACCGCGTACCAGAGCCAGTCGAGGTCGGGCAGGTGGACCATGCCGAAAACCAGGGCCGACAGGAGGATCGCCCAACCGTCACCCAGGCGGGTGCGCAGGATCGACAACAGGGCGCCGCGAAACAGCAGTTCCTCCACGGCCGGTCCCGCCAGTACCGCCACCGGGAGCAGGGCCACGCGCATCCCTACGTGGGCCTTGTCGGCGATGTCGCTGACCGCCTGGGTCACCTCGCGGTCGCCGGCAAGGAACTGGGTCAGCAGGCCACCGAGGATCGGCGCCGCGATGCCCAGGGCGGTGCCCATGGCGACGAAGCGTCCGTCCGGCGGCGTGAAGCCAAGGCCGGCCGGTCCGGCGTCCGTGGCGTAGCGACCCCAGCGGCGAAGCAGCAGCCAGAAGATCAGCCCCGCCGAGCAGGCCAGGGTGAGGATCACCACGACGATCAGGCGGTCTGGCGCCTCGGGCACCCGATCCGGGAAATACCGGGCCAGTTGCATGGAGATGCCGCCGAACAGGCCGCCGAAGCCGATCTGGAGGCCGAAATAGGCGGCGATGCAGAGGATCGTCTCGACGACGCCGGGCGTGCGTGGCGGCGACCCGACGGACGCGGCGGAGGACAGGGGGATGTAATCGTGAGCCATGAGGCACCCTAGCCGACGGCCTGCGGGCTCGCAACGACGCTTCCGGCACAGTCCGTCACCTCGCCCCTGTATAGTTGACCGTCCCTGAAGGAGGAAGACGGGCGCCCCGACGCGCCGACCCATGTTTGCATTCGACTGGCTAGCCGACCCTTCGGCCTGGGCGGGACTCCTCACGTTGATCGTGCTGGAGATCGTGCTCGGCATCGACAACCTGGTGTTTGTCGCCATCCTCGCCGACAAGCTCCACGCCCGCCAACGCGACCACGCCCGCTTGCTCGGCCTGGGCCTGGCGCTGGTGATGCGCCTGTGCCTGCTCGCCGCCATGTCCTGGCTGGTGACGCTCACCCGGCCCCTGTTCGAGTGGAACGGCTTCGGCCTTTCATGGCGCGACCTCATCCTGCTGATCGGCGGTGCCTTCCTGCTGTTCAAGGCCACGCTCGAACTGCACGAGCGCCTGGAGGCCTCGGAGCACGACGAGGGCCGCAATGGCCGCCGCGCCAGTTTCTGGCTGGTCGTGGCGCAGATCGTCGTCCTCGACGCGGTGTTCTCGCTCGACTCGGTGATCACCGCCGTGGGCATGGTGGATCACCTCTCCATCATGATGATCGGCGTGGTGGTCGCCATGGCCCTGATGATCACCGCGAGCAAGCCGCTCACGGTCTTCGTGAACGCGCGTCCGACGGTCGTGATCCTTTGCCTGTCGTTCCTGCTGATGATCGGTTTCAGCCTCATCGCGGAAGGCTTCGGTTTCCACATTCCCAAGGGCTACCTGTACGCCGCGATCGGTTTCTCGATCATGATCGAGGTGTTCAACCAGACGATGCGGCGCAACCGCCGGCGTTCGCTGCTGGTCGGTGGCCGGATCATGCGCGACCGCACGGCGAAGGCCGTGCTGCGCCTGCTCGGCGGGGCGCCCGACGAGGAAGGCGAATCCAGCAAGGGTGGCAAGGGCGACGGCGCCGTGGAGATCACGGAGACCGCGGTGTTCGGCAAGGACGAACTCGAGATGGTGCAGGGCGTGCTCGACCTCTCCCAGCGGCCGGTGCGTTCGATCATGACGCCGCGCACGGAGATCGTATGGGTCGATCCGGGCGAAGACATGCCGACGCTGCTGCGGGAAGCACGCGAGTCGCCGCATCACTGGATGCTGGTGGCCAATGGCGACCTCGACGAACTCGTCGGCGTGGTCTCGTCCCGCGACCTCCTGGCTAGCCTCGCGGACCGCGGCCGGCTCGATACCGATACCGTCGTGCGCAAGCCGATCACGGTGTTGGAATCACTGAGCGTGCTGCGCCTGATCGACGAATTCCGCCGGGCCCCGCTACAGGTGGCCCTCGTGGTGGACGAGTACGGCAGCATCCTGGGCCTGGTCACGCCAGCCGACGTGCTGGAGGTGATCGCGGGCGAATTTCCGGACGAGAACCGCGAGGGCGATCCCTCGGCGGTGAGCGAGCCGGACGGCGCCTGGTTGCTGGACGCCAGCCTCGACGTGCGTCGCGTGGAACACCTGCTGGGCCATCGCCTGCCCGGGGCGAGCGACGGCAATTTCTCCACGCTGGCGGGCTTCGTCCTGCAACGGCTGGGCCGCCTGCCCACGCCGGGCGACCGCTTCGAATCCGACGGGCTCGAGTTCGAGGTCACCGCGATGGATGGCGCGCGCATCCAGCGGGTGCGCGTGCTGGCGGTGGCAGGCGACGACGAGGACTATTAGCGCCTGGCGCCGGTATCCCGGGTCAGGCCCCCGCCGCGTCCTCCACGGGCGCGGCATTGTTTTCCATGACGGCCATGCCGATTCCGCCGGCGGCCATCAGCATGAGCACGGCCCAGGCGATCATCGAGACCAGGTAGCCAGGGCCACGGCGCGATGGATCGCGCAGGTAGGCCAGGGCGTACCAGATCCGGCCCGCGAGCCAGACCAGGCCGGCGATACCGGCCCAGAGCGGGTCCACGTACTGGGCGGCCAGCCACAGCGCCGGGATGAACATCACCGCGTTCTCGAGGGTGTTCATCTGCACGCGCCAGGCGCGCTCGAACGCGGGGTCACCCGAGATCGACGGAGCCTTGATGCCATAACGTTCACGCGCGCGGCCTACCATCCACACGGTGGCGAACATCAGGAGCAAGGTGAGCAAGGTGACGACGGCGGGGAGCTGACTGGTCATGAAACGATCCGGGGGATGACATCAGCCGCGGAGTTTACCGGCAACGGTCCGTGCGATCATGCCGACCGCGTCTCGCTTGCGACGCGTTCACGGGAGGGTGAAGCCATGCTCTGGCAAAAAGGCCGTAGAAGCGACAATGTGGAAGACGCCGGCGAAGGCGGCGGTGGTGGTCCGTCTTTCGGCGGCAAGGGGCTGGGCATCGGCGGCATCGTCATTCTCGCCATCCTGGGGCTGGTCTTCTTCAAGGACCCCACGGCCCTGCTCGGCCAGGGCGAACCGGGGGCGGCATCCACGCCGCAGACCCAGCAGGCCCCGCACCAGGCGGCGGCGAACGACCCGCAGGTGGATTTCGTGCGCGCCATCCTGGGCGAGACCGAAGACACCTGGGGCGAGATCTTCGCCGCCAACGGCAAGCAGTACGAACAGCCGAAGCTGGTGTTGTTCCGCAACGGCGTGCGTACCGCGTGCGGTTCGGCGTCCTCCGCGGTGGGCCCGTTCTATTGCCCGGGCGACCACCGCGTCTATCTCGACCTCGGCTTTTTCCAGGACATGCAGACTCGCTTCCACGAGGCGGGGGATTTCGCCCGTGCCTATGTCATCGCGCATGAGGTCGGCCACCACGTGCAGAACCTGGTCGGGGTGTTCGACAAGGTGGGCGATGCGCGCCGCCATGGCGCCCGGCTGGAAGGCGCCTCGGGTTTGTCCGTGCGCCAGGAATTGCAGGCGGATTGCTTCGCCGGCGTATGGGCCAACCATTCGCAGCAGCGCCAGCAGTGGCTGCAGCCCGGCGACGTCGAATCCGCGATCAACGCGGCCACGGCGATCGGTGACGATGCCTTGCAGGAACAGTCGCAGGGCAGGGTGGTCCCCGATTCCTTCACCCACGGTACGTCCGCCCAACGCGTGCATTGGTTCCGCACGGGACTGGAAAGCGGCGACATCGGCAAGTGCAACACGTTCTCCGGCTCGATCTGACCCATGACTCATCCTTGCCTGCGCTGCGGCGCATGCTGCGCGACGTACCGCGTCGCTTTTCATTGGCTGGAAACCGACGTGGCCCGCGGCCTGACGC
>NZ_JBPGXU010000079.1:0-18562 GCF_056755675.1 Luteibacter sp. KNZ12-1A
AGATGTGTATAAGAGACAGGCCAATAGACGGCGTAGCGTTCGCCCTGGATCTGGTGCAGCGGGATCACGGACAGCATGCCGTCGCGCGTGTTCGCGCGGAACGTCAGCGGCTCGTCGGCCGGCGTCAGCCAGTCGAGTCGGTGCGGTCCGTCCATGGCGATGCGGGGTGCGGCTTGGGCTTTCGGTTCGGGCGACGGGCCCGCGTCGTACCTGCCGTACTGCTGGTCGTGCGTCAGCCCCTTGCTGCCGAGCCGCGCGGCGAGCACCAGCGGACCGTAAAGCACGGCCTGGAGGCTGTCGTCGCCGGGCAACGGCATGGCGTGCAGGCGCATCGGCAGGGTGATGGTGAGGCGATCGCCCGTCTGCCATTGGCGCTTGAGGGTCAGGTAGCTTCCGGGCGAAGCGAAGACATCCAGTGGCGTGCCATTCAACGCGACGCTGGCGCCCGGCGCGATCCAGGAAGGAATGCGCAGGTTCACCGCCAGTTCGCGGGGCTGGTCGAGCGTGAACTCGAACGCGCTGGAGGGTTCCTTCGGGAATCCGGTGCGCTGAACCAGGCGCAAGCCGCGTTCGGGCCAGCGCAGCTCCGAGGCGATGTAGAGGTTCACGTGCAGATCGTCGTCGTCATGCGCGTAGATGGCGTCGTTGAAGCGCGCGAATTCCTCGGCACCGGACCCGGTGCAGCACCAGAACGAATCGGTCGGCGAGTTGTAGAACTTCGCCCCACCCGGTTGCAGCGAGTAGTAGTAGAGCTTCATGCCCTGCGCATCCTGGGTACCCAGGCGCGCGTTGTAGAGGGTGCGCTCGTAATAGTCGAAAGCGCGCGGGTCGCCATTCCACGCGTAGACATGGCGGGTCAGCTTCAACAGGTTGTAGGCGACGCAGCACTCGGCGGCATACAGGCCGAGTTGGCCCTTCAGGTCACCAGGGCCGGTCTTCCAGAACTCGTCGTTGCTGGAACCGCCGGTCGCGTAACATCGGTTCTGCGTCACCGTTTCCCAGAAATACTCGGCGATGCGGCGGTAACGGGGTTCACCCGTCAGCTCGTAGCGGCGCGCGGCGCCTAGCACCTTGGGAATCTGCGTGTTGCTGTGCAGGCCCTTCAACTCGTCGCGGTGCGCGGCCAGCGGCTCGAAAAGCGACGCCTGGTCGAAACGATGCGCGGCGTCCAGGTAACGGCTGTTGCCGGTGATGGCATAAAGGTCGTACATCGACTCGTTCATGCCGCCGTATTCGGTTTTCAGGATATGCGCGATTTCCGTATCGGAAAATCCGTTCAGCCAGCGCACGGTCCAGTTGCCGATGCCGGTGGCGACATCCAGTGCCTGGCGGTTGCCGGCGAGCCGGTACATGTCGAGCATGCCGGCCTGGATCTTGTGGATGGTGTAGAACGGCGCCCAGACCTTTTCGCCGCGGCTCAGCCGATCGAAGAAACTTTCCGGGAACGCGCTGAGGTAACCGTTGGATCGCTGGCAGGAAGCGAGGATGCCGACCAGTTCATCGCCACGCGCTTTCAGGACGGCATCGCCCTGGGCGGCCCAGGCCAACGCGGCGGCGGAAAGGTAATGGCCACCACTGAAGTGGCCGCGCAGTTCGCAATCGGGTTTCTCCCAGCCGCCGAGCGGGACGGCGTTGGTGGGCTTGCCGGCTTGCACGAGGAAGGCCCGCGCGAGCCGGTCCACCGGCAGGCTGTGCAGGTAATCCAGGTTGATCGCGGCGGCGCGGCGGAAGTCGCTGTCCAGCAGGGTCACGCGGTCGAGTGCGAAGTCCTGCATCCGGTTGACGGGCTTGTCGCGCACGGCGGCGGTCGCGGTGCCGGCCGGATCGGCGATGTCGAAGGCGCGCAATGGAGTCGCCAGCAGGGCGCCGGCGAGCGTGGATGCGCTCGCCTTCAGGAAACGCCTTCTTCGATCGACACCTTGCATGCTTCTCCCCAACGTGATGACGCACATCCCCCGATGCACGCTTTCATCGTGCGGTCACATGACCGTGCTGTCTTGTGTCATTTCCGGATGCTCGATGCGGAATCCCGCATAGTCGACGCGATGTGCACGATCTGCCCCGGTTTTCCGCGCACGCGGATGGCATCGCCGCGCCGGTCGGCTTCGTCGACGGCTTCGCCGTCGACGTGAACGCGGGGCCCCGCGCCGCGCAGTCTGATCCAGACGGCCTTTGGGCTCGAGTCAGCCGGCAAGGTGACCGTCGCGGACAGCTGCGACCCTTCCTTCCTCAGCGTGACGCCGCAGCGCCCCCAGCGCGTGGGAGCGGCGTCCAGGCTCACCGGCCCGCCGGTATCGAGCCACGCGTGGGGAATCGCACGGGCCAGCCACAGCGTCTCGCCCGCGCTGTCGTCGAAGACGAAGGCCCAGCGAAGCAGCAAGGGGATCGTCATCTGCGCGGGCATGCAGAACAACGGCATGCCGCCGGTGATGTCGGCGACCTCGCCAGCGGTCCAGCTGCCGGGCGTATGCGCATGGTGGCGATGCGCATAAAGGAACAGCAGGTATTCGTCGATGCGGTCCAGGCGCAACAGTTGTTGTGCATAGCCATAGGAGATGAAACCGAGGATATCGCGGCTTTTCGGGTCGGCGGGCCCGATGTTCGCGACCACGCCGAGGGTGGTGGCACCATGGCCGCGCATGCCATCGATCACCACGTTGGCGAGGTCATCGGGCAGTACGTCCGCCTGCAGTAGCTCGGCATAGGCCCGATGTGGCCACTGTTGCTCGCTGGGCTTTTCCTGCGCGAGCGATTCGCGGAAGGTGAGCGTGACGCCGGGCAACGGCGGAACATAGGCTGGTTTCAGGTCGTGGCGGATGTTGGCACGCACGCTTTCCTCCACGCGCCGGGCCAATGCCTCGGCACGCGTCTTCCACATCGAGGCGGCGGCCGCGGCGGACACCTCGACAGCGGGCCAGATGGCGGCGAGGTCGAGCAGGCCACGGGCGGCGAGTGCGCTGTTGGCGTAGTAGGGTTTCCACCAGAGTGCCGGGTCGGGAAAGAGGCAGGCATCCGACTCGTTCCAGCCGTGGATCAGGCCGTATCCAGGAGCGCTGGAGGGCAGCCGCAGGCTCTCGTCATGCAACTCCAGCAGCGTCGCGACCGTGGCCTCGATCTTCTTGCGGTGCTTGCGCAAGAGGGACGCGTCGTTCGTGTAGTGAAAGTAACGTGCCAGAAGCGAAAGAGTCAGGCCGAATTGCCCCGTCTCGGCGCCGCGCATGTTGATCATGCCGTCGTCCTGGACGAAGTCACGGAAATAGCCGTCCAGTACCGCGGCGGCCTGTTCGAAGCGGCCCCATTCCAGGTTGGCGTAGAGCGAACTGGTGAAGGTGTCCTGGAAACCGTCGTATTCGTTGCCGTAGTAGTCGCGGTCGACGGCGCCGTACTTGGGGTAGGTGCCGTCCGGACGAACCACCAGCTCGCGGGCGAATGCGTGGGCGACCATGTCGGACCATCCCGCCGAGGGGATGCGCACGGGCGCGAGGTCGGCCAGCTGGGCACGCCAGTAGTCGTGGAAGCGCAGCAGCGCCGCGTAGAAGGCGTCGGCCTGCGGCGGTTCGCGGCGCGGGGAATAGGCGGGGTAGCTGTGTCCGTAGACCACGCGGGTGAACCGGCCATGCTCGACCAGCGCGGTCCGGTGCCAGGTCTGCACGACGAAGCGGTCGTTCGCATCCACGTCGGCGAACACGAGCACGTCGTACCAGCGGCCGTCGTCCAGCGGCACCACCTTGTGCACCGCCGGCAGCCACCCACCGAGCAAGCCTTCGCGCCGGCGCGCGACTTTCTTCGGCTCGTGCAGGTCGGCGAAGACCTGGTCGGCGTGATAGGTGCGCGTGCTGCCGGAGGTATAGACGGGCATCGTGTCCGCGCATTGGCGGGTGCCGACGAACGTGGTCCAGGGCAAGCGGCCGTAGTAGTTCTCGGGGTCCAGCGACGATGCCGCGGGCGGAGCGGCCAGGCGCACCTGTGCCTCGTCCGGCTCGCCCTGCGCAAGGAGGTGCTCCGCGAGGAGATCCGCTCCGGCTAGCGCGACATCGGCCAGTGTCATGCCGAAGTAGGGTTGCGCGGCTTCGTCGTAGGTCGCTTCGGTGCGCTTGTCGATCACGCAGGCCTGCGTGCCATCGTGGAGCACGATCGGGCCGTCGGGGTGGGACAGGTCCTCGCCCGCCTTCCAGTCGCGCCCTTGCAGGCGAAAACCGGGCAGGCCGACGAGGTGCTCGCGCGGAACGTCGGCAAGCGGAACGCGCGCGGGCGCGATGGCCGCGCGAACCGCCGTCTTGCCGGTGGAGGCCGGTGGCGGTGCGAACGCTTCCGCCGTCAGCGGACCCAGGCCAGCGGCGGCGCCCGTTGCCGCCAGCACGCGGAGGAAGTCGCGCCGGTCCATGGCCGTGTCGTCGCGCTCACTCATCGTCGTCGTCCAGGGCCAGTTCGTGGGCCGGCAAGCCGGTACGCTCACCCCAGTAGTAGATGCCGATCGCCATGACCAGCACGGTGAGCGAATCCCACGGATGCGCGATGGCGCCGACACCACCGAAGGTGCCCAGCCACGAGACGATCATCGTCAGCGCGTAGAAGCCGATGAGCCACAGCGACGAGCGCACGTTACGCATCAGCCGCTCCCGGTCACCCCCTGTCGCCAGCTTGTAGACGACGTAGATGGCGAACATCACGATCTGCAAACCCAGCAGCCACGAGACCGTGGCCCATGTGGACCAGTAGACGATCAGCGCCGCCACGGCGAAGGACAGCGGTCCGATCAGGCCGAAGGCCTTGACCCGGAACGGGCGGACGAGGTCCGGCGCGCTCCGGCGCAACGCGGCGACGGTCACCGGCGCGACGGCGTAGCTGAGCACGAGGGCGGCGGAAACCACCTGGATCAAGGCTTCCCACGACGGAAATGGCAGGGTCCAGAACACCGATAGTGCGAAGGTCAGCCAGAGCGCCGGGCGTGGGATACCGGACTTGCGATCGATGCGCGTGAGCACCGGGAGGAAGGAGCCACTGCGCGCCCATCCGTAGACGATGCGCGGCGTGGCATTCATGTAGATGTTGCCGGTGCCGCTGGGCGAGATCACCGCGTCGCACACGACCAGCGTGGCCAGCCAGCCCAGGCCGAGGGCCATGGCGATGTCGTGGTACGGCAGGGCGAAGGCCTTGTCCACGCCGGCCCATCCGCCGCCCAGCAATTCAGTGGGAATGCCGCCGAGGAAGGCGAGCTGGAGCAGCACGTAGATCACCGTGGAGAGCACCACGGAAAGGATCAGGGCGATGGGGATCGTGCGTTGTGGATCGCGCACCTCGCTGGCGACCGACACGATCGGCGTCAGGCCGAGGTAGGCGAAGATGATGCCGCCTGCGGAGATCGCCGCCTCCACGCCCGAGAGACCGTTCGGGGCGATGCCGTGGATGGTCAGGTTGCCCGGATGGAAGTGCGTCAACAGCAGCACGATGACCAGCAGGGGCACGACGAACTTGAAGATGCTGACGATGTTGTTCGCCTTGGCGAACGCCTTCACGCTGAAGTAATTCAGCACGAAGAACGCCGCGAGCAGGGCGAACTGCACGATCCATCCGAGAAGGCTGGCATGCGAACTGCCGGGCACGTTCAACGCCGGCATCCAGGCCGCCGCATACTGCCGGCAGGCCACCACCTCGATAGCGATCAGGCTGGAGAACGCGATCAGCGTGATGAAGCCCATCAACGAGCCAAGCAACGGACCGTGCGAATACTCCGGATAGCGCACGGCCCCACCGGCGCGGGGAAGCGCGGCGCCGAGTTCGCAGTACACCAGCCCGAGCAGCAATACGGCCACGCCGCCGATCACCCACGAGAGGATGCCCGCCGGCCCCGCCAGTGCGCTGACGTGGCTGGCGGCGAAGAGCCAGCCCGAACCGAAGATGGCGCCGAGGCCGATGAAGGTGAGGTCCACCAGGCTGAGTTGCTTATGAAACCTGCCCTGCGGGGGCGCGGACGCGTCGGCCATGGTCAGTGATCCTTTCCTGCATAAGGGGACTTCCCGCCGCCGGCGATGAAGGCGTCGATCCGTGCCGCCAGCACGGGAAGCGGCACCGAACCCGTCGACAGCACGGTGTCGTGGAAGGCGCGGATGTCGAAGCGCTTGCCGAGCGCTTTCTCCGCCTTCGCGCGTCCGTCGCGGATCGCCATCTCCCCGAGGTAATACGAGAGCGCCTGGGCAGGCCACGCGATGTAGCGATCCACTTCCGTATCGATCTCGTGTTCGGCCAGGGCCGTGTTGTCGCGCAGGTACTGGCGGGCCTGCTCGCGTGTCCAGTGCATCTGGTGGATGCCGGTGTCGACGACGAGCCGTGCGGCGCGCCATGCCTGGTAGCTGAGGTAACCGAAGCGTTCGTACGGCGTATGGTAGATGCCCATCTCCTGTCCCAGATACTCGCAGTACAACGCCCAGCCTTCGCCATAGGCGGAGATATACGTATAGCGGCGGAAGTCCGGAAGACCGTCCATCTCCGCGGCCAGGGGCATTTGCAGCGCGTGGCCCGGCGAGGATTCGTGCAAGGTCAGCGCAGGCAGCGAGTAGAGCGGACGGGCGGGGAGGTTGTACGTGTTGACGAGGTAGATGCCCGGCCCACCGCGCCCGCCGGTGTAGATAGGGGCGAGATCGGCGGGGACGGGCTTGATCGCGAAACGCCGGCGCGGCAGGCGGCCGATGTAGTCGCCGACCACGCCGTCCACTTCCTTCGCTATCCATGCCGCGTCCTTGAGCAGTTCGTCCGGTGTCTTCGCGTAGAAGCGCGGATCGCTACGCAGGAACTGAAGGAAATCGGCGAAGCTGCCCTTGAATCCCACCTCCTTGATGATGTCGAGCATCTGCTGGTGGATCGAGGCCATCTCCTTCAGGCCGACCGCATGGATCGCATCGGGACTCATGTCGAGCGTGGTGTATTCCAGGATCTGCGACCGATAGAACGCCTCGCCATCGGGCAGGTCCACGGCGGCGAGGCTGTCGCGTGCCTTCGGCGCGTATTCCTCGCGCAGGAAACGCAGCAGCTTCGCGTAAGACGGGATCACCTGCGCATCGATGATGGCGAGCGCTTCCGCGCGAAGCCTGGCCTGTTCGGCGGCAGGCACGCTGGCCGGCATCTTCTGGAACGGCGTATAGAAGAGGTTGGCTTCTCCCTTCGTCCCGGCGGTCTGCTGGATGCCGTCGTACTGGCTTTCGACGATGAGCTTCGGCTGGGTGAATCCCCGCGCCATGCCCAGGCGCATGTTGGCGATCTGCTCGTCGAAGTAACGCGGGATGTCACGCAGCTTGCCCAGGTAATGCCGGTAATCGTCCTCACGCAGGAAGCTGCCGCGCGCACTGAAACCGAGGTTGCTCCAGAACGCCGAGTCCGCGTTGAACGGCATCTGCCAGGTCTTGTCGCGCTGATCGGCGAGCAAGACCTCGACCTGCTGCCGGTAGACCGCGTAGTCGACAGGGCCTTCCCCGCGCAGCTGTTTCGGGTCGATCGCATGCAATTGCTTCAGCACGTCGGCCCAGTACCGTTCGCGTGCCTCCTGCGTGGCGGCGTCCACCTTGGGCAGGTTCGACGAGTCACGGCCAGGACCGTCCTCGTCATCGGCCCCGGCGAACTGCTGCTGGCGCCAGGTCCATTCGCGTTCATGGATCGCCTCGAACCGCTGGTTCGCATCCTCCGTGGCGTGGGCGATGGGCAGGGCGCCGAGGATGAGTCCCAGCAGGCAGGCCACGCGGGCAACGGACAGGGGCACGGCGATCTCCGCTCAGGGTTGGTGGGTCTTTCCGGCTTTCACGGCGGCGATCCATGCGTTGGTGCGCGCGTCCAGCATGTCCAGCGGCATGGCGCCACCGGAGAGCATCTGGTCGTGGAAGGCGCGTATATCGAAGCGGTCGCCGAGTTCCTTCTGCGCGCGCCGGCGGAGTTCGAGGAATTTCAGCTGACCCAGCTTGTAACCGAGCGCCTGGCCGGGCCACGCGATATAACGGTCGGTCTCCGCCTGCATGCTCGGTTCGTCCTCGGCCGGATGGGCATGGAAGAAGTCGATCATCTGTTGCCGGTTCCAATGCAGCGCGTGCGTCCCCGTGTCCAGCACGAGGCGATCGGCGCGCAGCAGCTCGCCGCTCAACCGGCCGTAATCCTCGTAGGCATCCTTGTAGAAACCCACGTCCTTGGCCAGCTGCTCGGCATAGAGCGCCCAGCCCTCGATATACGCGTTGTATCCGGCTTGCTGGCGGAACGGAGGCAGGGGCAGGGTCTGTGCGATGGAGATCTGCAGGTGATGACCGGGCACGCCTTCGTGATAGGCGGTGTCTTCGATCGTGTACAGGCCACGCTGCTCGTAGTCGCCGGTGTTGACGAAGACGATGCCGGGACGTGATCCGTCGGGCGTGCCCTGGTGGTATTCCGCGCCTGCGGCGTCTTTCTCGCGATAGCGTTCCACCGCCTGCACCCGCAACGCCGTCTTCGGCAGCGTGCCGAACAGCTTGGGCAACTCCGGTTGCATGCCCGCGATGTACTTCCGGTAGTCGTCGAGGATCTGCTCACGCGAACTCGCGTACAGCTTGCGATCGCTGGCCACGGCCTTGCGCAACGCGGGCAGGTCCGCATAACCGAGCTTGTGCGCGATGGCGGTCATCTCGCCTTCGATGCGTTTCACCTCGTCCAGGCCTATCTGGTGGATACGCTGCGGGGAAAGCTCGGTGGTCGTCTGCGTATGGATGGCGAAGCGGTAGCGCGCATCGCCGTCGGGCAGCGACCAGATGCCTTCCTGGCTGCGGCCACGCGGCGCGTATTCCTTCGCGACGAAGTCGGCCAGCTTGCGATACGCCGGACGCACCTTGTCGTCGACGGCGGCGAGGATCGCCTTGCGCAACCGTGCCTGGTCGGCGGCGGGGACACCCTTTGGAAACTGCGCCACGGGCTGGCCGAAGACGTTGCCCTCGTCTTTCGCGGCGGCGATGTCCTGGGCCTGCTTGACCACCTTTTCCAGGAGGTAACGCGGCTGCATCAATCCATCGGCCATGCCCAGGCGAGAGGCGGCGATCATCTGGTCGATGGCTGTGGGCACGGCTTCAAGACGCTTGAGGTAATCCTCGTAATGCGCCGTGCTGTCGAAGGGAATGGTGGAGACGAAACCGGGTAGGGCGAGATGGGCGCCGCCGATCTGGTCGAGCGGCATCTCGTAGTTTTTCAGGCGGATCGCTTCCAGGCGGTCTTGCAGTTCGCGGATCGCCATGTCGCGGCTGAGCCGGCGTTGCTCGTCCAGGCTTGCCGGGTCCACCGCGTCGAAACGCTTCAGGAAGGCTTCGGTGGCCTTGCGGTCGTCAGCCACATGGGCCGGTGAATAGTCGGTCCAGCGGTCGTTGTAGCGGTAGTCGCCGATCGTGGTGGCGAGTTCCGGACTTTCCTTCAGCTGGTATTCCCATCGTTGCGCCACCAGGGCGTCGAACGCGGCGGCCCCCGTCGTTGCACCGTGGGCGGCGATGAAGGGCCCGGCAAGCAGGCCGCACAGGCAGAGTCCCCGGACGATCGGGCGAAGCTTCATCGAACACCCCTTCACGAATATGACACCTCGATGCTCACCCGTGTGGCCGCCGGGCGCTAGAAGCGATTGCCCGGCGACCATGCGGAATTGGGCACAATGGGTGCGCAGGCCTCAATCGGCGAACGGCTGGTCGATCGCTGGCGAGGGCTGGGTGAACCACGCGCCGCCATCCCCGGTCACGTAAAAATGATCCTCCAGGCGAATACCGAAGCGACCGGGCACGACGATCATCGGCTCGTTGCTACAGCACATGCCGGGTCCGAGCAGGGTGCGATTGCCGCGGACGAGATACGGCGCCTCGTGAATGGCCAGTCCGCAGCCGTGCCCGGTGCGGTGGGGCAGGCCGGGAAGCCGGTAGTCCGGGCCCAGTCCACCCGTTTCGAGCACCCGCCGTGCCGCCGCGTCGATCTCGGCACAAGCCACGCCGGGGCGCACGGCGTCGAACGCGGCCTGCTGCGCGGCGCGCTCCAGTTCCCAGATGCGTGCCTGGTCGGCGTCGGGCGTGCCGAAGACGTAGCTCCGGGTGATGTCGGACTGGTAGCCCTGCACGCTGCATCCGGTATCGATCAGCACCAGGTCGCCGCGCTCCAGGTATTGCTCGCCAGGGATGCCGTGAGGGAATGCCGTGGCATGCCCGAACTGGACGATGCAGAACGTCGAGCCGTTGTCGGCGCCCAGCGCGCGATGGGCTTCGTCGATGAAGCGTTTCACCTCACCGGTGCCGATGCCTTCGTGGAGCATGCCGGCGGCCAGCCGCTGCACCTGCAGCGTCATGGCCGTGGCCTGCTTCATCAGGGCCAGCTCGGCATCGGACTTCGACATGCGGCAACCGTCGATGACAGCCGTGCCGTCGACGATCTCGCCGTACGGGAATACGCGGCGCAGCGCCTCGAAGACACCGAAAGGCGCCGCCGGATCGAGCGCCAGGATGCGCCCGCCGGCAGCTGTCAGACGGTTCGCCACCAAGGCCTGCGGGTCCTCGTGCTCTTCCCACATGGCCAGTTCGACCGGATGGGCCATCACGGCGCGCAGCGATCCCTCCTCGAACGCGGGACAGACCAGCACGGGCTCGCCACGGCGCGGCAGCAGCAAGGCTACCAGGCGTTCGGTGGCGCCCCAGGGAATCCCGGTGAAATAGCGAAGCGAGTTGCCGGCGCCGACCAGCAACGCATCGGCGCCGATGTCGTGGAGGAGTGTCCGGGCGTGCTCGATGCGCGCGAGGTATTCCTCGCGGGCGATGGGTGCGGCGACGGCGTTCCATGGCGCCAGGGCCGCACGCGCGTCCGCCGGTGAAAGGTGGCCGATCTGGCTCATCGGGAGGCCCCCACGTCGGCTTCGGTCCATCGGCCGTCGATGCGCCGTTGGATCGGCCCTGGGTTGCGATCGCGCAGTTCCGGCGGCAGCAACGTCTCGGGCACGTTGTCGTAGCTGTGCAGGGCGGCGAAGCGGTGGATCGCGGTGGGCATGCCCACCGCGGTGAAGCCGGGATGGCCCGTCGCGGGATAGGGCCCGCCATGATTCATCGCCGGGCTGACCGCCACGCCGGTGGGCATGCGGTTGGCGATGAGGCGGCCCACCCGCTTGCGCAAGGGTGGCGCGACCGCTTGCCAGAGCGCGTCGTCGCCGCCGTCGGCGGCGCGGTACAGCGTCGCCGTGAGGTTGCCCTCGAAGGCTTCGGCGATCGCCACCATCGCGGTCTCGTCCGCGCCGCTGACGAGCAGGCTCACGGGACCGAACGCTTCCGCCTGCAGGGCATAGGGATGGGCGAGGAAGGTCGCGGCGTCGACATGGAGCAAGGTGGGTTCGAAGCGGTAGCCCTGGCCGGCGCCCTCGTTTCCGCCGGCCAGCACGCCGGCACCGGCCTCGACGAGGGCCCGCACGGCGCGCGCGAGGTTTTCCTGCACGCCACGGGAGAACAGCGGGCGCGGCGTCGCCGACGCGAACTGTTTCGTGGCGGCGGCGACGAAGGTATCGCCGGCCTCGCCCTGCGCGACCACGACGATGCCGGGGTTGGTGCAGAACTGGCCGCTGCCCATGGTGCACGAGGCGAAGAACTCCTGCGCGAGCGGTTCCGCGCGTTCCGCCAACGCACCGGGCAACAGGAACACCGGATTGACACTGGAAAGTTCCGCGTACATCGGAACGCCGGCCGCATCGGCGGCGGCCTTCAGGGCGAGGCCGCCCGCGCGGCTACCCGTGAAGCCGATGGCGCCCAGCCTCGCGTCACCGGCCAGGGCCACGCCCAGCGCATTGTCGAAGTGGTAGAGCATCTGCACCGACGCGGCCGGCAGGCCGGTGTCGAGCAGCGCCGTGTGTGCGAGTTCGGCGAGGCGGCGGCTGGTCGCCGGATGCGACGGATGCGCCTTGGCGATCACCGGGTTGCGCGCGGCGATGGCCGATGCGAAGTCGCTGCCGGCGATGGCGTTGAAGGCGAACGGGAAATTATTGGGCCCGAACACCAGTACCGGCTTGCCCAGCGGTGCGCGGTGCGCACGCAAGCCGGTGGCGGTGTCGATGATCGGATCGGTCCACGCGTAGTCGCGGACGGCGCGCGCCGCCTGCCGCAGTTGTCCGCTCGTGCGCGGCAGCTCCACCGAGCGCAGGCGTGGCTCGGCGGGCAGCGCGGTTTCCTCCGCGGCCAGCGCGACCAGCGTGTCCGCGTCCTCGTCGATCGCCTGCGCGTAGCGGTCGAGGAAATCGGCGACGCGCGCTGGCGATGTCGCCGCCAGTTCCGCCGCCGCCTAGGAAGCGGCGGCGAGCGCGGCTTCCAGGTCGGCCGCGCCACTGATGGGAAACGCGGGGCCGATCGGCTCGGCCCGCGTCGGGTCTTCGGCACGGAATGCGCCGGCCGCACCGAGCGATGCGCACCAGCGGCCGCCGAGCAGCAGTTTCGCATCGGCCTGCATGATTCAGAGCTCCGGTTTCGTGGCGATGGCGTGGTCGATCACGGCCAGCGCGGCCTCGCGTTCGGCACCCGTGACCGTCAAGCGTGGAGCACGTACGGTTTCGCTGCCCATGCCGGTCTTGGCCTGCACGAGCTTGATCAGCTGCACGAAGGTGGGCACCGTGTCGAGGCGGAGCAGCGGCAGGAACCATGCGTACAGCGACTCCGCGGCGCGGGGGCCGCCATCGCGCGCGAGTTCGAACAGCTTCACCGACTCCTTCGGGTACGCGTTGACGAGGCCGGCGATCCAGCCCACCGCTCCCATGCTCACGCCTTCGACGAGGGCATCGTCCATGCCGACAAGGAGGTCGAGGCGATCGCCGAGCAGGACGCGAATGGCGGCGAAACGGCGCACGTCACCGGAAGATTCCTTCACCGCTTGCAGGTTCGGGAACTGCGCGGCGAGTTCGGCGATCTGCGCGGGCGCGAAATCGGTCTTGTAGGCGACCGGATTGTTGTAAAGCATGCAGGGCAGGTCGGTGGCCGCGATGACGGCCTTTACATGCGCGCTCATTTCGCGCCAGTCGGTGGAATACACGTACGGCGGCAGCACCATCAAGCCGGCGCAGCCGATGGCCTTGGCTTCCTTCGCGAGGCGCACGGCCTCATCGGTCGAGAGCGAGGCGATGCCGGGAATCACCGGCGCACGGCCGTCGAGTGCATTGACCAGGGTGCGCAGGATGTCGGTCTTCTCCTCGTAGCTCAGCGTAGCCGCTTCGCCGAGGGAGCCGAGGGGCACGATGCCTTTGCAGCCGGCGTCGATCATCTGCAACGCATGGCTGGCGAGGAAGGCGTGGTCGACCTTGCCATCGGCGGTGAAGGGCGTGGTGACGGCGGGCAGGACACCGCGCCAGAAAGTTGCCTTGCTCATGATGTGTAGCCTCTGGTATCGCTGACGGAAGAAAGAAGGGGTTCGCCCAGGGTGGCCAGGCGAGCGGGAAAGAGGGGCGGCCGCACGCCGCCGCGCGGGCCATGCCCGAGTTCGGCGAGCGCGCCGCCGCAGATGCGGCCCTGGCACGCGCCCATGCCGCAGCGCGTGGCGAGCTTCGCTTCGCGGGCGTCGGCGTGGGGGCGCACGGCGCCGAGGGTGACGTCCTCGCACCGGCAGATCGTCGTGTCGTCGTTCGCGAGGCCGCGCACGTCGTCGCGGAGCGCGAAGTGTTCGCGTAGCGAGGCGGCGAAGGCTCGCGCGCGATCGCGCCGGTGCAATAGCGCGGGTGGCACGTCCGCGCCTGCGGCGGCCAGGCCCGCGATGCGGCCCTCCACCCTGGCGCAGTCGAGTCCGCCGATACCGCAGGCTTCGCCGGCGGCGAATACGCGCGGTTGGCTCGTGGCCTGCCACGGTCCTACCTGCACACGCGCATGCGCGCCTTCCGGCTCCAGCGCGCACCCGAGCAATTGGGCCAGTTCCACCTGCGGCAGCAGGCCGTAGCCCACCGCCAACAGGTCGCATTCGATGTGTTCGTCGCCTCGGCCGCCGCGTACATGCGCGCCGCCGACGCCGTGATCGCCCTCGGCGGCGGTCACGATGCTGCCGGTCCGATAAGGGATACGCGCGAGTTCGAGTCGCAGCCGTGCCGCTTGAGCTAGCTTGCCCGGCCAACGCCAGAGGCCGGCGGCGAAGCGATGCACGGCGGATGCGCTGGCCTGCTCGTGGATGCCCACGACGTGCGCGCCGTGCCGTCGCGCGGTTGCCGCGGCCGCCAACAGCAGCGGCCCGCTGCCGGCGATGAGCACGCGCTTGCCACGCAAGGGCCAGCCTTGCTTGGCCAGGGCCTGTAAACCGCCGGCACCGGTGACGCCGGGCAGGGTCCAACCGGGAAAGGGCAGGAGGAGCTCGCGTGCGCCCGTGGCGAGTACCAGCGCGCCATAGGCGAGATGGAAGCCGCGATGCGCGTCCTGCAAGAGCAGCCGTTCCGGTTCGACGGCGACGACCTGCGTTCCTTCGAGGCACGTCACGTTGGCGTTCCCGGCGATGGCGCGGATCGCATCCATCGCCACACGCGGCTGGCCGTGCAGCCTGTCGTGCCGCCATACCTGGCCGCCCGCGCGTGGCTGGCTGTCGATCAGCACCACCCGCTTGCCCTGGCTCGCGGCGGCTTCCGCGGCGGCGAGGCCCGCCGGTCCGGCGCCGACGACGACGATGTCGCAGGCGTCAACCATCGGTTTCCACCCGCATGCCAGGATCGACGACGCGCTGGCAGGCGCGCTGCTGGGCCACGCCGTCGATGCGCACGCGGCATTCGAAACACACGCCCATGCCGCACAGCGGTGCGCGCGGCTCGCCTGTCACGGAACGGCGGAATGGCTCGCCGACGAGCGCGATCGCCGCCGCGACGGATACGCCCGCGGGCACGTGCACTCGGCGTCCGTTGACGGTGAGTCGCACGGTGCTCGTGGTCATGGGCGTACCCGCGCGGGATCGTAGGGCGTGGGATCGATGGCGGGTGCGCGACCGAGGATCTGGTCGATGACCACGCGCGCGCTACCCAGGGAGGTCGTTACCCCCAGCCCTTCGTGCGCGGCGGCCACCCAGACATCGTCGCGGCCAGGGGCACGGCCGAGATAGGGCAGGCCGTCCACGCTTACCGGGCGAAACCCCGTCCACAGGCGAATCGCGTCCAGTTCACGCAGCCGTGGAAGAAAGCGGAAGCTCCGTTCCAGCATGCGCCGGATCATCGCCATCGAAACATCGGCGTCGACGGCGTCGTATTCGCGCGACGAACCGATCAGGATCTGTCCGGTGGGGCGCGGCTGCACATTGAAGGCCACACTGGAGGCATCGCCGCCGTGCGCGCTGTCCGCGTAACCGAGTTCGAGCAGCTGATGGCGAATCACGCCGGGATAGCGGTCGGTGATCACCAGGTGCCCCTTGCGCAGGCGTACCGGCAGGCCGGGCAACAGGGACGGCAACGCACCGCCATTGGCGAGCAGCACGCGGCCACTGAGCCGCCGCCCCCCGCGCAGGAGGACGCCGTGGTCCTCGAGGCGGAATACGGCATCGTGATGGTAAACGGCTCCCCGCGCGATCGCCTGATCGATCCCATGACGGGCTACGGCCGGGGGAAACACCACCGCTTCGTTCGCCACGCGCATGCCGCCGGCGAGGCCGGGCGCGAGCGCGGGTTCGAGGCGGTAGAGTTCCCGCGCGTCGATCCTTTCCGCGGTCAAACCGGAGGCGGCAAGCCGCGCGATCTTTTCCGGGATACGCGCGAACTCTTCGTCGTTGCTGGCTACCCACAGGGTTCCGCAGCGGCTGAATTCCGCGCGTGGCAGGTGCGCGAACGCTTCCCAGAGGCCTAGCGAGTAATGCGCCAGCGCGAGCTCGGCGGGGTCGTCGTCCATGGCCACGAGATGACCCATCGCCGCGGCGGTCGCGCCGCCTCCGACGACACCTGGTTCCACGATGGCGATGCGCATGCCCTGCGCCGTGGCGTAGTCGGCGCATGCCGCGCCCACGATGCCGGCACCGACGATGATCAGGTCGTGGCCGCTCACCCCGCGCCGATACCCCAGGCCAGCGGATCGGCCTCGTCGATCAGGATCTGTCCCTTCATGGTGACGTGCGCGCTACCGGTGATGCGGGGCAGGACGCCCGACGCGCCGGGCTGGAAGGTGACCTCGAACACGCTGCCGAGGATGCCCGCCTGCCGCCAGACGGCACCCGCGGACAGTTTTCCGTCGGCGGCCAGGCAGGCCACCTTGGCGCTGGTGCCGGTGCCGCAAGGCGAGCGGTCGTAAGCCATGCCGGGGCAGAGCACGAAGTTGCGGCCATCGGCGTCGGGTTGCCCGGGTGCCGCGTTCAATTCGATATGGTCGATTTCCGCGCCGTCCGCGCCGGTGATGCCTTCGCGTTCCAGCGCCGCGCGGATCGCCTCCGTATAGACGGTCAGCGCGCGTTGATTTTCGAGGGTCAGCGGCAGCGGCGTGTCCGCCGTGATGAAGAACCAGTTGCCGCCCCAGGCGACGTCGCCGACGACGCTGCCGTAGCCGGGGACGTCCAGGCGAACGTCCTTGCGGAGGCGATAGCTTTCCACGTTGTCGATCGACACCCGGCCGTCGTCCAGCAGTTCGATGCCGACGGTACCCACCGGCGTTTCGAGGCGGTGCCGGCCCGGACCGATGCGCCCCAGGTGTTGCAACGTCCGGATCGTGCCGATGGTGCCGTGGCCGCACATGCCGAGGTAGCCGACGTTGTTGAAGAAGATCACCCCGGCGCAGGCCTCGGGATCGGCCGGTGGTACGAGCAGGGCGCCCACCATGGTGTCCGAGCCGCGCGGCTCGCAGGCGATCGCCTGGCGCCAGCGGTCGTGCTCCGCGCGCATGAGCCGCCGCCGTTCGGCGAGGGAACCGCTGCCCAGGTCGGGGAAGCCGGAGAGGACGACGCGTGTGGGTTCGCCGCCGGTATGCGAATCGATGAAGTCGAGGGTGTGCATGGCTTCATGCTCGCCGGGGACCGCCTCGGCGGGATAGAAACCTTTGCCGGATTCAGATGCGGAATTCAGCATACCCATCGAAGGCGGCCCGGTCGCCGTGGCGCCGCTGCCGTACTTGCCATCCTACCGCCCATCGGCCTTATGATGCGGTGCGGCAGTGAAATAACCCGTTGCCCATGCCGTTGCCGCTCGCCCCGGAGGAGCCCCGCGCCCGTGAAGATTTCCGCCGATGAACTCGAGCCGCTCTTCGATGCGCTTCCCGATGTGGTGTTCTTCGTCAAGGACACCCAGGGGCGCTATACGCATGCCAACCTGACCCTGGTCCGCCGCCTGGGCCTGAAGCATCGCAGCGACATCATCGGCAAGGACGTGACCGAGCTGTTCCCGACCACGATGGGTGGTTCCTACGCGGCGCAGGATCGTCGCGTGCTGGCCGGCGAGTTGATCGAGAACCAACTCGAGGTGCATATCTTCAACAATCGCGCGCCAGGCTGGTGCCTGACGTGCAAGCGGCCGTTGATCTCGCGCGGCGAGGTGCGTGGCGTCATCGGTATTTCTCGCGACCTGGGCCAGCCGGACGGCAAGCATCCCACCTATGACCGGCTGCGCCGCGTGCTTGCGCACATGCAGGAGCACTATGCCGACAACGTGCGCGTGCATACGCTGGCGACGCTCGCGGGCCTGTCGGTCGCGCAGCTGGAACGGCATTTCCGCCGGGTTTTCCAGCTCACGCCGCAACAGGTGTTGACCAAGGTGCGCATCGAAAGCGCGATGCGCCTGCTCGGCGGCGAGGACAGTGTCGCGGCCATCGGCATGGCATGCGGTTTCGTCGACCAGAGCGCCTTCGCACGGCAATTCAAGGCGACGGTGGGGATGACGCCGAGCGCTTACCGCATGATGGTCACGGCCGAGCGTTGACTCCAGTCGATGGCTTGGGGCTCGCTTCGAGTCTGTGGGAGCCGACCTTGTCGGCGATGGGTGCTTGACTCATCCAGGCCCGCTGCCGCGGGATCGCCGACAAGTCGGCTCCCACAGGGGGTTTAGTACACTTGCACACGAAACCTTGCACGGAACTTTCGTCGAATGAGCCCCGTATTCAGGTTTTTGAACGCATGCGAACCCCTCGCTGAGGCGGTGCGTCCATCCCCACTCCGGGTAGGTCATCCTTGCGCCGCCGTTATCCCATTGCGGTACGGCATCCTTCTTCTTTAGCGGAGTCATGACCATGCGCAAGCTCATTCTGGTGGCCGTTGTATCTTCTCTTTTCTCCCTCGCGGCCGCTGCGGCGCCGCAATTGGCGCATGGTCACGGTGGTGGTCATGACAAGAGCTCCATGACGGATCACGACGCGCACGGCGATGCCGTTTCGGCGGAGACCAAGGACGCCAGGCTGGATGGCGCCAAAGTCGGTACGGACGTCCGCGATGTCGCGCGTGATAAAGCAAACGGCAAGGGATTGACCAAGGGGCACGGTAAGGGCCATTGACGAAAGCCCGCTTCCCACCCGGTGAGGCATGCGACACGTGGCGAGCGTTGCTCTTTCCTTCCAACCCACCCCAGGGTCCAGAGAGCTGCCGGGCGCCACCCTCGGCGCGACATTAGGAGCCGAGGACGGGCGGGCGGAGAAGGCCCGTAGGG